>NZ_BAKH01000030.1 GCF_000614105.1 Prevotella micans DSM 21469 = JCM 16134 | reverse complement strand
GTGTGTGTGTGTGTGTGTTAGCAAATTATTTGGAACAACCAAATAATCGGGCACAAAAATAACAGAAAAGTTCTCGCCTTTCTGCCTCGGCATTACACCATGTCTATTGCTCATTATGCCTTGTCTATTATTCATTGTGCCTTGTTTATTGTTCGTTGCACCTTGTCTATTGTTCATTGTGCCTCGTATCATCTTGCTATTGATAACACTCTTACGTTTCACGGCGGCAAAGATAACACAATCTTTCCGAACTGCCAAATAATCAGAAAAGAATTCTCCGTATGATCTGTTTTTCAGAGTAGCAAGTTCATGTTTTGGGCATACCAAAACCACTTGCTCCACCTCCTGACAGTCGTTGCAGAGGATTATCCCGCTGGTCTCCATCAAACTAATAAAAAGGAACAAATATGACTAAATCAGAATACAACAATGGCGGTCGCCCGACGAAAGGCGCAGCCGAAAAGAAGAAATACCGTATCACGGTAAAACTGAATACGCAGGATTATTATACGCTTAAAGGTAAAGCCAAGAGCGCAGGAGTAACCATGAGTGAGTTTGCAAGAAAAGTTCTTGATAAAGGAAATGTCATTGAACGACTGACCGTAGAGCAAGCAGACTTCATTCGCAAACTGTGTGGTATGGCAAATAATCTCAATCAGTTGACACATCGTGCCAATGCGGATGGGTTTCATGTCGTTGCTCCTTTCCACAAAATCATCATTGGCAAGATTGACGAAATCTTAAACTTGATACGAAAATGATTGCCAAGATAATGAAAGGTTCGGGCTTCAAGGGGGTTATTAATTACATCCTTGACCCAAAGAAAGGAACGGAACTCATTGATAGTTCTGGAGTGAGAACAGACAGTATCAAGCATATTGTTCAGAGCTTTATTGACCAAACGGAACTGAATCCAAGAGTGGGAAAGGTTGTCGGACATATCTCTCTGAGTTTCTCTGTGCAGGATTCTTCCAGATTAAGCAACGAGTTCATGGTACAGACGGCTCGTGAGTATATGGAGAAGATGGGAATAAAAGATACGCAGTATATCATCGGGCGCCACTTTGACAAAGAACACCCTCATGTACATATCGCTTTCAATCGGATAGATAACAACGGCAAGACTATCTCTGACTGTAACGACAGGTTCAAAAGTGAGAAGATTTGCAAAGAATTGACTGCCAAATACGGTTTATACTTTGCTGGTGGCAAGGAGAAGGTCAAGGAACACCGCTTGAAAGAACCCGATAAAACCAAGTATGAAATCTATCAGGCGTTGAAAACAGAAATAGCTCGGTGCAGGGATTGGAAAGCGTTACTTGTTCATTTGGAGAGAGAAGGGATTGATGTCCTCTTTAAGTACAAAGGCAACTCACAGGAAGTGCAGGGTATCATCTTTGAAAAGAATGGCTATCATTTCAATGGCTCTAAAGTGGATAGGAATTTCAGCTATTCTAAAATAGACTTTGCCTTGTACCAGAATAACAGGGAACACGAACAACAGATGCAAGGAACACTAAACCTCATATCTAATGTTGCAAGTGTTACGAGCGGACTTGCAAACGACCTCATCGAAGGAGGATTGGGATTGTTTCAGACTCATGGCACTGTCCCTGCGGAAGTTTACAACACACTCGATAAAAAGAAGAAAAAGAAAAAACGTAAAATACATTTATAATTATGGCAGACAATAATACATTCGTCCTCTTTGAGGAAATCAAGAACAAGTTGGAGACAATTTACAGGGAACTAAAGGAACTGAAAGAAAAGGAGAACAGTCCTGTTTCTCTCCCTATTCCATCTACAACCGTACAACGTGACGAACAACAGGAACAAGAATTGCTCAACCAGTATGAGCAACGGATGAAAGATGTAATTAACAAGCATGTTGATGTGCAAATGCGTATCAAGGATGAAGAAGCTAAGTCCATTGACAAATTGGTGGCAAACGTCCTGACTATGTTACACGAGTGGCAGGAACAGAAAGAACATCCAAAGCAACAAGAGCATATCCATAGGCACAGCTTTGACATTAAGTCCTCGAAAGTCTTTACTACCGTGGTGGCAGGTTCTGTTCTCTGTTTTGTTTCTTTGGTCGGCAATTATTTCTTGTGGCAAAGTAAACGGCAATACAAAGACGATGCCTTGAAGTTCCGTATCATCAGAGTGTGGCGAGGTTGCAGCTCAAAGGATATCCTATGGCTCAACGATGTGTTTGACATTCATCGCAATGAAAAGATTATCAAACTAATCAAGAAAAGAGCCGATGATTATGACATGGAATTGAAGCAAAAGGCGGATAGTTTGATGCAGAATAATCTACAAAACAAGAAGAACAAATAGGATTGTGGATATAAAACTTTTGAAAGAGGAGAAAATATCTCCTCTTTTTTATTTCTTATACAAGAAAATTTACTATATTTGCAAATAATCATATAGTATTTATGGAAAGTCCAACCAATCGAATTAAAGAGGTGCTTACCGAAAAAGGGATTAAGCAGACATGGCTTGCCGGGAAGATTGGCAAGAGTTTTACGATAGTGAACTCATATGTTTGTAATCGTCGCCAGCCAAGCCTCGAATTGCTATTTCAGATAGCAGAGATCTTACAAGTCAATCCAAAAGAATTGATTAATACCCCAGATGAGTAATGCTTTTATTATGGCAGAGCATAAAGAACAACATAAGAAATCAATCCGCTTCTTCAATGACCGTGAGGTGAGGGCGGTTATTGGCGATGGTTGAAAAGGAAGTTGAAGCAAGAAAATGTTGAACTCGTGAGTGCCACGGCTTCAAGTTTGAAGCCCTCTGATAGAAAACTACGTGTGGCAGATTAAGCATTTTGATGAATTAGGGGATACTATGAAGGTAAATGTAAATAGTAATTAAAATATATTGTAAATGAAGGAACTTTCAGCCGTTGAACGCTGGCAACAGGAAGAAAATGATCGCCTCGAATACGAAAACTATTGTAATAAAATTAGGAAAGGTCTTGAAGACCTGGACGAGAAGAGTGGAGAACGTGCTCTTTGGGAACTCGTTCAGAACGCACGTGACATGAGCGAAGAATCTCGCATCAAAATAGAATTGACAAAACATAGTGTCATTTTCTCTCATCATGGTCAACCGTTTGATTATACGTCCTTTAGTGCGCTTGTAAAGCAAAATAGTTCTAAGGATAGAAATGGAACAGATCAAGTTGGCCAGTATGGCACAGGTTTTATGACCACTCATGCATTTAACCGCACGGTGAAAATAAGTGCCCCCTTTACCGTGAAGTCCGATAATAATAAAATAGAGGGTTATGTACAAGTAAACGACTTTAAGTTAGACCGCACACTTGTTGATAAAGAAGAAGGACCAAGCAAAATGAGAGATCAGCTTAATGCTGTAAGTCAGTTTTTTAAAACATATGAATTGTTAAAAGAGCCTGCAGATGATACTACATCTTTTTGTTATGACTTGACAGATGAGCAGATAGGTGAAGTTTCAGCCCAAATATCAAATGCTATTCGTTTAATGCCGTTCGTGTTGGCTATTAATACACGTATCAAAGAGATTGAGATTTGTAATCTGCACACAAACGAGCATTTCACATTAAAGAGGATGGGGAGTGATGAGACTTCAAATAAGAACGGTTGGAAAGTAGTAACGGAAAACATCTTGCTAACTAATCATAAAGCCAATACCGCCCCAAAGTCTTATGCTTGCAAGAGTCTGCAATCGGATAAGGGCGATGTAGTAATTATTCCACCGTTTCCTGAAAGATGTGGCAATGTTTGCGAAATCCCAAGTCTCTTTTTATGGTTTCCATTGTTAGGTACTGAGGCTTTTGGCGTAAATTTCATTTTTCATTCTAAACGTTTTCATCCCGTAGAGAAACGCAACAATATTATGTTACCAGGTTCTACTTTCATGAAACGGGACAAAGGGAGTGTAAATAGTAAGGTGTTAAGGGAAATAACAGAGGCCTTGTTTGATTATTACGCAAAAGATGAAAATACAAAGAGCCTATCTCCAAAAATGTGTGAGGTCTCATTCCCACAATCGTGTGATGATGAGGAAACACAGAATTTCTATGAGGAGATGCAGTCTCTGTGGAATACAAGGATTCCAAACTGGAAAATGTTGCCAATCGGGGATAATTATTATGCTGTATCAGACCCAAATGTTAGACTTCTTCATCGTGATTTCTTTTCTAAACTTAATCCAGAACAGAGGGCTCAATACGAAACTACATTAATCAATTACGCTTTACTTCCAAAGAAAACAGACGGTGTCTCCTATCTTATGCCCGATAATGATATAATTGTATGGTCGGAAATTGTGGATAGATGGAATTGTAATAGAGATAATGAGTTTTTCATTTCCGTTGAAGATGTATGTAAAGCCATCCAGTCAAAAAGAGAAGATTTACATGCTTTCCTGATGTTAATGAAAGATAGTGGTAATGCCGAGGTAATGGAAAATTATCCTCTTTTGCCTAATAGAACCGGTGATTTGAAGAAAAAGAACGAGTTATATGACGCTTCTTTTATGGATTCCACGGTTTATGATCTAGTAAAGGTTGTGATGGGGGATGATTCTAAGAAAATCTATGATAGATCCTTCCATGATGTATGCAAGGTTAATCCATACGTTCAAACAGATTTGCAAAGAGCAATAGCTTCGACTATGAGTAGTTGGCGCACAATAGCTTTAAACAATAATGAGAAGAAGACTCTCACTGATGAGCAGTTGAGTGCATTAATTACGTTCTGTTCTGCATCTTGCATGCCTGAACTCAATAATGCTAGGGGACGAATGATGCCTCTGATAGCCGAATTCCATGAGAAGGAGTTCCATGTAGTAAATACTATCAGATTCAAGGATGAGAACGAGGAAGATTTTTACAACGCAGCTTTCAACCTCTTACTAGATTATACCCTTTATATCCTGCATCTTAAAAAAGTAGAGTGGGTTAAGACGAATAAAGAATGGATGAAATCATTCCTTACTGAATATAGTCCATCAACAAACGTTGAACACAAAAAACGTTTGGACGATTATGGCGTTCTTCCTAATCAAAAAGGCGAGCTTTGTTTGATGAAAGAACTTCGTATGAACAATGGTGTCCCACCAGAGATGGCAACAATATACCAAGATATTTTTGACAAAGATCTTCACGAGAAATGGATTGATGAAGACTTTAAAGATATTCTTGAGTTGACTAAAGATGTGCCGAAGGATATTGCAACTGAAATTGAGGGGCGTCTTGTTACAGATATGAAGCAAGAATCCAAGGATCGAAAATTTGAAAAGATTGTACGAAGTATTATCTTAAAAATTGCTACATCGAAGGATTGGGAGGAATGGTTTGGCCAGATTAATGACAAAAAAGCAACCTATACTTTTAGTATGAAAAGTGGAAAAACGCAGAAGAGCCTATTTTCACTGATGGATATTAAAGATGAGGATCTTGATAGATTGGCTAAGTTGAGCGAAACGGGCAATATTGAATACATTTTGGATAAGATGGAACGGCAACTGGAATTGGAACATGAGAATGAAGTTCGATTCAGTCATTTACATGCTATTGGTAAACATATCGAGGATATTTTGCGTGACAAGATAGAGTCAGGCTTGGTAAAAGTGAAGATCCCTACTCGTACAGAAGGACATGCTGTAGCAGAGGATGTTCAAAATGGGCAAGATATCATCGTCAAGATTAAGGATGGAGAAGAGTGGGTAGATGTGTATTATATTGAGGTGAAGAGTAAATGGGATTTTACAGAACCTGCACACATGAGTACTCATCAGATAAAAATGGCTGCTCTTCATCCAGAAAAGTATGCATTGTGTTGTGTTGATCTTCGTGGACACAAGACTAAAGATCTTGAAAATTTGCCTCCAGAAACCATCATAGAATGTACCCGAGTGAAAATGGCTATTGGAAAAACTCTCAATCCAATGGTAAAAGCAATACTTGAGGCGGATGAGCAACCTGACGATGTGCAGATAAAAATTTCAGAATACAGAAGCAACATGGGTGCAAAAGTTTTCGAGGATGGAGAACCTTTTAAGGACTTACTTAATGAAATAGAAAATATAGTAAAAAGAAAAATAAATCAAATGTAACAACAGAATTTCAGTAAAACAGATTGCTCTGCTATGTGTAACCATTTAATAGCAATTGCCTGGTAAAATATTATATATCGTTGAATTTAAGTTTGGAGGGCATAGTTGCATTCATTGCCTTTACACATTTTAAGATATGCATGAAAAATCTTACGTCTACTTAAGTTCATAATCCACAAACTAATTATGATACTGGTATTTTTGAAGGGTAAAATTTCTTATAATTAGCAAAGCCTACAATGGAGAAGCTGATAGGACAAGATCGTAAAGATACTAAAAGAAATTCTAAACACAGCAATTGATAATATTGCAAACAACAAAGAAGTAACTATAAAATTCTCTAAATAAGATGTTATGATGGATATAAAGAAGACAAAGATATGTGCCATTGATTTAGAAGATGACATTTTATCATTTCTGAAAAAAGATTTTGATGTCTTTGGAGGAACAATGGGAGCTAAAATAAACACGTCTAAAAGAATCAAGAACCGTTGCGATTCGGTAAATCTATTACTAAATTATGATTTCCCAATCAATATTCAAGAGTATGATATTCTAATACAAGATATGGGATACGAGAAAATTATTCCGTATTCCGAGAAAGAACATGTAAGACAATATGTAACTGGTACTCGTAGTGTTTACTTATATAGTGCATATCCCGAGACATTATTTAACCCCATTCCTTATAGTTCTAAACTCTTAAGCATTGAATTAGAAAAGCATAGGGAGCGGCCTTTAATAAAGATTATCTTTCAAGGAGAGATTTATAGGATATCTTACAAAAGATATGATGCAAGAACATCTTGTATAGAAGATGGTGACAGTTTTACAAATTATGAACATATTCAGAATTATTGTAGTGAAACTTCACTTTACGGTAGAGATGTGGTTTTATGCAAAAACACATTAGCTCAAGCTATATTTAGGAACATACTCAATGGTTACTCTTATCAACAGACTTTCAGACACCCAACATTATGGGAGAATAGTATACGCAAAAAAGATGATAATTTTATCCCTCTACTCGTAACTGGAGTAGGAGATATTATATCATATGTTTATATAGATAAGTCTGATATTACAATTATGCTTCCGCAAAGTAAAAACAAATTAGAGCTACTTAAAAGCGTCCTTAATGAATTCCTATATATCTATTTTTCTGAATATTTTCCATCTGTAGAGGCTGCTGCATGGAAAAACACATCAATATATTTTCTTCCAAATCAACAAGAACTTTTAGATAAGGAAAAGCAATTAACGAAGAAATATCAAGAAGATCTATCTAAAATCGAATTGCAGAAAGAAGCAAATAGCAAGCAATATACCTTCTTACATTCTCTTCTAACAGATACAGGGGATAATCTTGTAAAAGCAGTAATTGATTTTTTGCAATGGCTAGGCTTTTCTAATATCGTAGATGCAGATACAACCAAAAAGGAGGAAGACATCTTCGAAGAAGATATACAAGTTGATTTAGGAGACGCAGGACTACTTATTATAGAAGTTAAAGGGATAAATGGAACATCTACCGATGCACAATGTTCTCAAATTCATAAAATTAAATTTAGAAGATGTGAAGAAAGGGGGGCGTTTGATGTATATGCACTTTACATCGTTAATAACGAACGTAATATAGAACCATTAAAAAGGACGCGTCCTCCATTCAAAGACGTGCAAATTAAAGATGCTCAAAAAGATAAGCGCGGATTAGCTTATACTTGGCAATTATTTAATCTTTTTTTTGATATAGAAAATGGTTTTATTTCCAAAGCGGAAGCAAGAGAAAGCCTGATTAATGCGTATGGACTTGTTGACTTCCCTCCAACTAATTTGCGGAGACTGGGAGAACCTTATAATTATTATAAGAAGAATACCGTTATCTGTATAGAAATTAAAAATCTAATCATTAAGGTCGGGGATCATTTTGCTTATAGGCAAAACGATAGATGGCATAAAACAAGAATAGTAAGTATAGAAGAAAACGGGCAAGTTTTAGACGAGACATCAAATGGTAGATATGGAATTGAAGTAGAAAAAGCTATTCCAAATAATGTATGTCTATATTTAATCCAATAGCCAAAATATAAAAATGACACAAAATAACACTCCACAAATAAGTATTGGCCATAAGATTGCATGATGAAAAATGCTGCAACAATAAATGTAGATACATTATTTTATCTTTGGGAAAACTATTGGTCAGAAACAGAAGGCAATAGAGATCAATTCGCAGAAATAGCTCAATGTATTTTGCAAATGGAGATACTTCACATTAATTCTATACTGATACTATTCAATGGAACTCCAATGATTCCACATTTGAGAAATAGAACAATAATAGATATTCCTTCTATGGCTTCCATATTAAGAAGTCTATATGAAAAAGTCTTTATATTTAATAACCTTTTTGTTGAACAAGAAAATAGTATAGAGAAAGAAATTGTTTTATACATCTGGAAAATAAGAGGACTGCATAATATGAAATTGCCTCAAGCTTCCCAAGAGGCTAAGAAATATATCCAGAAATATAATTCAAGCAGAGTGCAAATAAAAGATTTCAAGCAGAAAGCAATAAGTCGTTTAGAGAAACTTGATATTACAGAAAATGCGAAACAAGCTTTTCATAAAGAAATTAGTAAATCTGATACATCTATTAAAGGCTATAAGTTTATTAAGGATGCGCAAACACAACAGATTAAAGAATTCAAGATACTATCGTTTAGTGCGTCTCCCAAAGAAATATTTCCCAAAGAAGATCTAACTATTTTATACGGCTTTTTATCTTCCCAATCCCATCCTTCTTTCTTAGGGATTTTGCAGTTTGGCCAAATGTACAATTCTGATGAATATAAAGAAAGAGCACTGACGATACTCAATTCCATCTGTAAATTTCAACAAGTAATAGTACGAGATTTTTGCAATGCTTTCCCTCAGGCAAAGGAAATTTTAGATAAAATGCCAAAAGAACAAACAAAGTATCTGATTCAAAATAGAAAAGATGATAACATCCAAGATGTTTGCTAATCAATACTACTCAAATTGAGGAAACATTTTTGTACCACAAGAATGTAATTCATTGATAATCAATGCGGAATGTATTTGAAGAGGTTGAAGTAAGTTTGATAAACAAACAATAAATAAATATATGAAATCCGTGTAGCTCAACGAGTTACACGGACTTTTCTTTTAGTTAAACTTTGCGAATTTATGCCTACATTCGGCTTTTTATCGTATATTTACACTAAAACGTTGACGCGACACTTTAGTCGGTGAAGTTTAACAAAACAGATATACACCTTATTATATATAGTATATGCCAAAGGCAAAATACGAAATTCGAAGGAAATGTCCTATATGCGGTGCAGTGTTCCAGGTACGCACCATCGACTCTGTGTATTGTTCTAAACACTGCTCAGATGTTGCCTACAAGAGGAAGAAGGACAGAGAGGCTAAAGAAGCAAAGTATGAACAGCTGGCTAAGGAGATTCCCGACATCAGAGAGTTCCTTTCTGTTCGAGAAGCCGTTGCCATTTATTGTGTAGAGCGTGACACCTTGTATCGAGAGATTCGCAAGGGCAAGATTCCTTCTGTCAATCTTGGTACAAAGCAATTGAGGTTGAATCGTGCAGACCTTGAACAGCGTTACCCAAGAAGAAAGAAGGTTAGGAAAGCTGCACAAAAGCCCATCCCAAAGACTTACAACATGGAACCAGAGAATTGCTATATCATCGGAGAGATTTCCAAGAAGTATAGGATTCATGACACATCCGTCTAGACACACATCCGTAAGTTCTCTATCCCTACCCGACAGATAGGCAACTATGTCTATGCTCCGAAATCAGAAATTGACAAACTATACAAATCCATCAAGTTATGAAGACACCAATGAAGCGGACCATATTCAAAGTAATACTCCGCAAGTCCGAATACAAAGAGCAGTGGTCATTGCTCATTGAAAGTTTTCCTGTCTTTGAGCCAGGCAAGGATAAGCCGTTGCGTAAGCATGAGCCTCTTGGTCGTTTCATCGCCACTCCAATCTTCGACAAAAATAGTTCGGGAAGGACTTTGGCTGATGGCAAGGCATACTACCGACCCAAGCGTGACACAAACGGAGTTATCATGTGCCGCTCACAAAAAGATCAGGAAGCCTGCATCTTTGCTGACAAAGTTCGTGACCTTCGTCAGCACGAATACGACAATCAGGCTTTGTACACAGATACGGAGGCAGAGCAAGCTGCACAAAACGAAAGGTCAAAGTGCAACTTCATTCAGTATTTCGCAGAACTGAAGGAGAAACGACACAAGAACAGCTCCAAGTCCATTCAAGTCAATTGGAATCGTGAACTTGCACTTCTGAAGTTATATACAGACGGAAAGCCACTTCCGTTTGGTAGCATTGATTTGAATCTCATCGAAGACTACAAGGATTACCTTATCAACGCGCCCCAAGGTGGCAGTAAGACAGGGACCATATCTGCCAATACCGCATCCACCTATTTCTCGATATTCAAGGCTGGGCTTCACCAAGCCTTCATTGATGGCTACTTGACTATCGACCTTGCAGCCAAAGTTAAGAACATATACTACGAGGAAAGCCAGCGTGAGTACCTGACACTGGAAGAACTCAACCAACTTGGCGGCTACACCATGCGATAGCGATATTCTCAAAAGAGCAGCCTTGTTTTCTGCCTTGACAGGATTACGCCATAGTGACATCAAACAGCTGAAGTGGCGTGATGTTGTGAAAGATAAGGAGCATTACCAACTCCATTTTACGCAACAGAAGACCAAGGGGGTAGAGTACATGCCAATTTCAGACCAAGCCTATCTGCTTTGTGGCGAACATGGTGATGCCGACCGCCTTGTCTTTGAAAGGCTACAGGATCCCTCATGGATAAATCGCCCAGTCAAAAGATGGATTGAAGCCTCTGGTATCACCAAACACATCACCTTTCACTGCTTTCGCCACACCTATGCTACCTTGCTACCTTGCAGTTGACTAATGGGCACGGACATCTATACTGTCAGCAAGATGCTTGGTCATAAGAAGATAACAACAACTCAAATTTATGCCAAGATAGTTGACGCAAAGAAGGATGCTGCCGCTGATGCCATCCAAATTGCCCTCACTGACGACATAATTGGAACTCCAAACGACTCCAAAAACGAATAGTTCGTATTCCGCTACCATAGGTCTAAGCATACAGTAACTTTTACGTTGTTCACATCCATAGCCATTCACATTCATGTGTGAGTGGCTTTCTTCATATTTGGCCTTTTGTTGCCGATTTCCATTATGACAAGGATATGATACCAATCATAACGATGCCATACCGAAATTATTTTTCTCCTCATCCGCTTCTATTATTGCTTATTGTCAGCATGATACAAAGAAAAAAAGGACGTGATAGGTATGTTCCTTTTATGCCTCGAATCATGCCCAAATCACCATTGCTTTTCACGATACTTTTACAGTCGCTTTCTTCCCAAAGAGAGTGACTGTAGCATAAGCTGCAGCCAACTTAAAACATCATTTTTATGTGTACAACAGTACCATCATTCGATGCAATGCCGCAGCTTATGGTAAGCATTTTAGAAAAGTTGGAGACGCTTGAACAGAAGTTCGACGCACTGCAGTCAAACAACAACGTAGAGGCAGATGCCTGGTTCTCGCTGCAAGACCTTTGCAATTACCTCCCAAATCATCCAGCCGAGCAGACTGTTTACGGTTGGACGAGTAATCGAACCATTCCCTTCCACAAGAATGGCAAGAGCATCCTCTTCCGTAAGTCTGAAATCGACAACTGGCTCATGCAGACCACTTGTAAGTCAGTCAATGACATTTACGATGAGGCACGCGCGTATGTGGCAAACAACCCCAAAGGTAGAAAGGAGGTGACACGAAACCATGTATGACCACCTTTCTATCTATGAGGAATTTTTCGGAGTCAAGGAAGGAGAACTACTGTCTTTCTCCTTCTTCCGAAAACCCATCCGCAACACGGAGCCTTTGCGCTGCATTGGCATTCCTGACATCTACCGCTACATCGTAGGCCCGTATGCGAAGAAGCAAACCGAGATGCTGCGCTCCATCACGGGCAAAGACCGGGCACGTAACTACAAAGCTGAGAACTTCGACTTCTGCACATTCTCAGGTATCTTCCATACTCGAAACAAGGACGGTCTCTTGCAGCAATCCGACTTGCTTTGTATCGACTTCGACCATGTGGCCGACATTCCTTCGTTGCATGAGAAACTGCTCAATGCCCCTTGCTTTGAGACGGAACTCCTTTTTCGTTCTCCTTCTGGTGATGGACTGAAATGGATAATCCAAGTATTCCGCATGGGATGGGAGCATAGCCGTTTCTTCAATGTAGTGTTCAACTATCTCGTAGCCAATGGCTATCCGAAGCCAGACAAATCGGGTAGTGATGTTTCACGCTCCTGCTTCATTCCACATGATCCAGAAGCTTTTATTAACCCTAAATACAACAATGTAAAAGATGAAAACTTTTTCACCCGAAGAATGGGAGAATGTCCCTTCTAATAATAATACACTCCAGGTAGAGAACAATAACACTAGTAGAATGACGTCTGCATACTCCAACATAAGCGAAGATACCAGAGCCAAGATCGAGCGTCTCGTTTCTCTTATTGAACAGAAGGGAATAGATATTACGAATGGCTATTACAACTGGCTGAAAGTCGGTTTTGCTCTTACAAGCGAGTTTCAGGAGAGCGGCAGAGGCTTCTTCCATCGTATCAGTCGGCAGAATACTGAGTATAACACCAGTGATACAGACAAGCAATACAATAAATGTCTGTCTGCACATGGGGATGGCATATCTATCGCCACATTCTTTCAGATGGCGAAAGATACTGGTATTGACATTTCCAATCCCAAAGAAATCCAAGAGCCTGTCGTTGGAACTTTGGATATTTGGACTTCTGGTTCTGGCAACCAAATATCCAAAAAACCAAATATCCAACCTATCGAAGTGGACTTCAGATGGATTTTAGATGAAGAATCCCTTCCTCATTTCCCTGCCTTGATATACGACATGCTTCCTCCGCTATTGAAAAAAGTGTTGGGCAACTGCATCTCAGAAGATGACCGAGACATGATGCTGATGGGCGCGTTGACTTGCATCTCAGTCACACTTCACAATGTTGTCGGTGAGTACAATCACGACGATTGGCACCCTATGCTATACTTCTTTGTTATGGACGATGCCGGTATGGGCAAAGGTTCGCTGAAATATTGTCGCGAGATTGTGGCTCCCATCCACAACGAACTGCGCGAAGCTTCCGAGCGACTGATGAAAGAATACAAGGAGAGTAAAAGCGAGTCCAAGTCTGGCGAGAAAGATACTTCCGATGTCAATGAAGCTCCACACCGTTGCACACTCTTCATTCCTACCAACAGTAGTGCGGCATCCGTTATACAACAGTTGGACAACAATGATGGCATAGGTCTAATATTCGATACGGAATGTGATACGCTTAGTGCTATACTGAAATCGGAGTATGGTGACTATAGCACTATTATTCGCAAGAGCTATCATCATGAACCTATTGACCTGAGCCGCAGAAAGGATGACGAATATCGTGTCATAGAGAGACCGATGCTTGCTATCTGTCTTTCAGGAACGCCTGGACAGCTCTACACTTTGACACCTCAGGCTGAGGATGGCACTTTCTCACGTATTACCTGCTATCACATGCCTTTCAAAGCGGAGTTCCGTGATGTCCTTGTCGAGAGTGCCAACACCAATTCAGATAGCTATACCTTGCGAGAAAGATTCTTCCAGTTGGGTAAGCTATACAAACAAAGACGCGAAGCATTCTTCCGTGGTGGAAAATATCGCATCGTCATCCCTCAGGAATACTGCAAGGAGTTCAATGAGCATTTTAGGCAGATGAATCAAGAGGTGGTCGATGACATCTCGCATGACATGCAGAGTGTGGTACGCCGTCTGGCCTTCACTGTGTTTCGCATTATGATGGTGCTGACCTCTATCGAAATTCCTAATCCTTCTGCACTGACTCCAAAGGATGGTAGTAGAATTGTATTACGATGCAGTAAGGATGATTTCGACATTGCTATGGCATTGGGTGATGTTTCTCATCTACCATACAGTCTATTGCTATGCACATCTGCCACAGAGTAAGGTCACCACCAATGGGCAGGGTGAGATTGTCACGAAGAAGAGTAAAATGGAGCAGCTGTTGGTAGCTCTGCCAGACACATTTGACAGAGAGGCCTATCGGACTACGTCCAAGAAGCAAGGCTATCTTGAGAGTACTATAGCCAAGTGGATCAATGACTACATCCGTCAAGGTCGTCTGGAACATACCAGTCAAAACTGCTATCGGAAATTGTAACAATGGAGGAGCCTCGTCCCGAGTGGCATGACGGACTTTTGTAAAAGTCCTAAAACATAATAGGGACTTTTAGATTCATTGGCTATCGCCGCTCACTTAAAAAGTCCATCTGTTATGCTCAGGCATCGCCCGAGACCTGGCATCCTCCACCTACAACCATTATAAATAATGTATAACCCATAACAAATAGATTCTTATGGAAAATAATATACCACGCGCCTCTATCCATGTTGGCGCAGACAAGAAATCGTTCTCTGCCCAGATGGGTAATGAGGCAGAGCGCAGAGGTTGGGACGAGAAACGTTACCAGTCCAAGAATGCAGAGACGGAGAAGAATAATCACTACAACTTCTCTCGCAAGCACCTTAACTTTGAAGTCACCAAAGGATGCAAGGTTGTGCCCCTTGGTTCCAATCCTATTCCACTTCATCAACGCCTCCAACAGCGTCACGATGAACTGGGCTTCAAACCTTATATGGATGCAAAGCATCCCAACCAAGTTGCTCAGAACAGTCCAAACTGTTTAGTGAACATCATCTTTGGCGGCGACCACGAAGTGATGAAGAAACTGGCCTTTGGCGAGCAAGTGATTGACACCTCAGACCCATACGCAGACAACAGCCACATCAAGCTTATGCCATCCGTCTATGAATGGGCCAAAGACACCTATCAGTTCTGCTGTCGTATGTGGGGTGAGGACAACATCATCGGCTTCGACGTGCATTGTGACGAGACGGGTGTTCATGCTCATGCCTTGACCGTGCCTATGGAGCAGGTCAAGAAACGTGGCCGCATTGGTAGTCAATAATACATCAACAAGGACAATCCAAACATTGTGCTGACGACAAAAGAATGGAAGGCTTTGTCCAAAGAAGAACGTTCCAAATACACAAAGTATGAGACGACCAAGGGGGTGGTTGAGTGCGTCTCGTATGCTAAGGTATGGGGAGAGACGGCTAAAGACAAGTCCGAGTATCTGACGGACCTCCACACCAAGTACTACAATGAAATCGGTAAGAAGTATGGTCTGGAACGGGGCATTCAGTACCACGAACTCACAGAGGAGGAGAAACGGGAGCGTAGACACAAAAGCAAGGTTTTGTTGGAAGCCGAGCGTCAGGCAAAACAGGCGATCGCAGAGGCCGAGAAACTGAAAGCGGAGATTGAAGCCGAAACGTCTGTTGTCGCTCAACAGAAGGAGGAAGCCCAGAAGGACTTGAAGACAGCCCAATCAGGTTTTCTTGCCAAGATTTTCAGCCTGGCAAGTATAAGAAAGAAGAGGCAGCTAAGCTCAAGGAATCGTATGTCGCTGGTGTCAAGGAAACCATTGGCAGTTTCATCAAAGCTACTGGACTGAAATGGAAAGGCGAACCTACTGCTGAGACCTTGGGGCAACGATTCCGCATGTCATGTGACACAAACAAGAACTTATCCGACGAGTTGAAGGCGAAGGATGGTGTTATCACACTCACAGAAGAGGTGAATGGACTAAAGTATCGCCTTATGCTTATTGATGAGAACGCTGTTGAGCGGCTGCGCAATGTCAAGAATGCAGAAACTATTCGTGCCGATAAAGCAGAAAGTGAATTGCACTTGCTTCGGTCTGTCTATGAGAGCCTATTGGGAAAGTGGAATGCTCTATGGAGTGAACCGGAGCACAACGAGGCTGCAAGGAAGGTCAAGGAGCGCAAGGCTCGACTTGCTGCAGAGAAACAGAACCGATACCAGAACATCCTCAGCCGTTTCATCGCAGAAGGACGTGCTGCCCTCAGAGCATTCGCATTTACAAACAGAACTAACTTCAACGACAAAGAGGCTGCATCCATCTACTACGGCATCATGGCTGTTGCCCATAAGACGGAATTGAACCTTGGCACAAAGGAAGGTATTTCCTCGGCCGTCAACAACTTTCTTAGTGGTGTGTCGTGGCTTGATTGCTCAAAATTCAATGTAGAGTGCGTCACCAGCTGGGCACATCTATTTGCGGAACGGGATGTGACCTACGAGCCATCTATTATAGACAACTTTATCTCTTTCGTTGATTATATGTCATGCAGTGCAGAAACCTACACTTCTCTTGGCGGCTCCAATGGCAGTGCAGATCAACTCACGAATTGGGATGGTACGAAGAAACTCGGACTGAAATCTGCAACAAAGAAGAAAGGTCAGTCTTATTGAAGCAATCAAAGCAAATAAGTTAGAGCGATTTGCAGCAAATTGCGTCTGCAAATCGTTCTCAACTGTTAAAATGTTGCTATAAAGCGAAGAATCTTCTCGTAATTTGGTTATATTTCAAAAATTGTGATTATTTTTGTGGTTAAAATTTGACAATTCTACGCGAGGATAATCACAAATGATACAAAGATGAGTAAAACCGCTAATAATATACTAACTTTGAATCATGATGAAGCGATGGACTTCTTCATGAAATCTGAGCAATACCATGGATTTGAACTACCGGAGTACTTTACGTTTGATGAAGTTCTGAAGTATGTCTGCGAGAAGGTCGGAACCACTCCCTATGAGGAGTGTCTACAAAAAGGCATTTCTATAGAGTCTCTCTCTGATGTGAATCTTGACATACTGCTCAACAAGGATGGACGCTATGCCGTTCGTCCTATTGTTCTTGCAAATCCTTTCCTTTACTATTTCCTTGTTAGAGAAGTTTGTTGCGAAACAAACTGGCAGGTAGTAAAAAATTTGTTTGAGAAGTATAAGGTCTCGCATATAACATCTTGTGCAATTCCAGTCATCCCTAACGAGAAAGAGCCGTTCCATAAGGCAACGACTATCAACAATTGGTGGAACAGTATGGAACAACGTTCTATTGAATTATCGCTGGAATATCGCTATATGTTTGTGGCTGATATTACCAATTGCTATGGTTCTGTCAATCCTCAGGCATTCGATTGGGCTTTTTCTCTCAAAGACACAACCATTGCAACAGGTATCCAAAGCCCAATTGCTCAAAACATACAGAAATTCCTTCGTGCTTTACAGCAAGGTCGCAATATTGGTATTCCGCAAGGTAGTGCGATCTTTGACTTTGTGGGTGAGATAATCCTAGGTTATTCCGACCTTCTGTTGCACGAAGCATTGCAAGCCAAAGCCAAGGAATACGAGGAGCAAGGTAAAGCATTTCCTGCATACGAGATTATCCGCTATCGTGATGACTATCGTATTTTCTGTAGTAATAAAGATGCGCTTGAAGAAATCTCCTACATCCTTCAGAAGGTTTTGGAAAGACTGAATTTCCGTATGAACAGTCAAAAGACAAAAATTAGTGACAGCATCGTGACAGACGCAGTTAAGTCCGACAAACTTGCTTACATCTACAATACTCCTATTTTTAACAAGAAAGGTGTTGACTTCGACAGCTACGAGAAACATTTGCTCTACATTCTCATGTTTTCTCGCCAATATCCCGACAGTGGTTCTATTAGGATAATGCTTTCGGACATTGACAAAAGAATCGAAGAGCATCTGAAATCGCTCAAAGAGAATAACAACTCAAAGGCAAAGAATTGGGAATCTGTTGATCTTGGCGAAGATACAAAACTAGCTAAATTAGAAGGTATATTTTCGGAACTGAAAAACCACAAGCGACCTAAATATATTCCTGGTGGCAGTGTACGAGCCTTGTCTGCTATCTGTGTCCAGATTGCTCTTGAAAATGTTGGTTGTGTACATTATGCTCTCCGGATAATTAGCCGTATGATTAACTCTCTTAAGGACATGATGGAAAAGCAATCTATCATTGATTTGGTGTACAACAAGCTCTGCAATCAACCCAATTCTGACTACAACCAGCTTTGGCTTCAGAACATGACCTATACTCAGGACAAGAATACAGGAAGATCACCATATTCACTACGACTCTGCCAACTCGTAATGGGGAACAGTGAAATCCCCTTATGGAACAATGATTGGTTAAAGGCTGTATTTGTGAATGGTTTACCTCATGATTCCATCGTCGACAAGGAAACCTTGAAGAAGGTTACACCAGTGATTACATTTAGGGAGACGAGGGCATATTATGAAACCATAGAAGAGGATTTTGATACGACAAATAAATAGAATTGAAGAATTATACTAAAAGAGAATATTGTTTATGACAACATATAATAATCCTATAGTCGGCGATATTATTCGCGTAAGAATTACCAGCATCAAGCAAGAGTTTGGAGCGTTTGCAAGAATGCCCAATGGCGTTGACGGATTGATTAGGCTTCATGATATAGCTTGGTCAAATCAGTCTGTTATTCTTTCTAAATTATCTGTAGGTGACTATCTTGATGTTAAAATCATCAGAGAATTACCTGATGGAAAGTTAAATCTTAGTCGAAAAGACCTTCTACCTAACCCACGAACAGTAGAAAAAGGTACTATTTATAAGGTTACCATAAAGTCCGTTGAAAGTTTTGGCCTTATAGTAAACTTAGGAGATAGCACAGCGCTTGTTCATATAAGTGAACTTCCCAAAATAGAGTATACAGAAGGTGAAGAAATTACTTGTGTTGTAATAGACAACAACTACGACGCTGAGAAGCATCGTAACAAAATATCTATGAGTGTATTGGCGTTGCATGATTATTATGCAAGAACGCATAATGAGAATGAGCGAATAAAAGGTTTGTTCAAAGGTATTATACAAAACGAGAATTCTATATCTGCAGTTGTTGAAGCAGATGGATTGGTAAGGGTTGTTGTACCTTCTAAACGTTTTGTTGAACCTTATAAAACAAGGTTGGTAAACAATGAAATAGCCATCGATGAGGAGCTTGAATTTGTGTATCTAAAATACAATGAAAAATCAAGGGCAGTTGTTTTTGATATGCGTCCCATCGAAGCCGAGGAAAAGAAAGCTAAAGTTGATTGGCTGCGTTCACAACTAAATAAAGGCGATATTGTTGATGCTATAGTAAAAAGCGTTAACAACAAAATGGCTGTTGTAGACATTGGTAATACAGGTATACTTAGCAATATAGATAGAGATGAGCTATCGCCTAATAAAGTTGTCCGTGCTAGCGATGAAGTGTTTCCTGGAGAGCATATTCGTGTGGCATATATGGGTGAAGACAACGGAGAACTGCTCTTTAGTAGAAAGTTTTTTGTCGAAGATAAATATGACGAGAATCTCTATGAGCTTAGCCTTACTGATCTGTTGACTACAATGGGATTAACTACTAATCAATTTGTTGGTAAGGTTATAGAGATTAATTCCAAATATTTTATCACTGATTTAATGTCCACAGGTGAAACCAATGAAGAAAACAATGGTAAGTTACTCTTAGACCCGATTAATGGAAATTGTCTTATAGTTGTTGTAGATAACAGGTTGCGTAACTTCTTTGTTCCAGGCAATTACTATGAGGTTGAGATTGACATGCCAAGCAAAGAATACCGTTTAGAGCAGGGCTCGCCTTATATGTTCTGTGTGCTATCTAATAAAATCAAAGAAGTTGAAAACCCATATAAGGAGTCTGTTTCCCTTTCCTTTAAACAACATACCAGTCCTAATACCAACACTAGTGTAGCCAACTTGCTTGAAGAAGTCGGCCAAAATCTCTATACCAGCAAAAAAAGAATGTTTTTTGAACTTCTTCAAAATGCAGATGATGCTGCTCCTGAAAATGGCGTTAAAGTAAAGTTACAACTGAGCGATAATTATTTCGTACTAACCCACGACGGATTTGCTTTCAATAAACATGATTTTGAATCAATTACATCAGCAGCTAAAAGCACTAAGAGTGCAAATAAGAAGAAAACAGGATACAAAGGTATTGGTTTTAAGTCGGTATTTACGAATTCTGAGTCTGTATTAATAAAAAGTGCAGGTTACAATTTCTCATTCGACAAGAGTTTACCAGTCTATAACGATTTCAAAGCCTTTTACTTCCATGTCAACGACATTGAGGAGGATGTAGAGAAGCAAAAGGAATTTCTCCATAAATATGCCAAATATCAAAGAGAATTCAATGGTGTAAAAGATATTCCATGGCAATTATTACCAATATGGTATGAATCATTGAGAATTGACCCCTCTGGTTCCATTTTCAATCAAAAGGAGAATGTTGCCATTGCCCTAAAAATGGACGAAGAAACTCTTTCTGAATATAACGATGCAATTAAAGAGGTGTTTTCTGAGCCCAGATTTATGTTATTCCTTAGGAAAACTAATCGAGTGCAATTAATAGATCAAGATAAATGTTTGACTATTCAAAAAAACATAGACAGAAAGAATAATACAGTTTCACTAGTAAATTCTTTCAATGAGGATCATCTATCTGAAGATTTCTGTATTTTCTCTTCGGACAATATTTTCGTGAATGACGACGAATTCAGAAAAGCTGGTATTCAAATCAGGAGAAAGGAAAGGATTAACAATAGAGGAGAAAACGAAAATTATTTTATCAAGCTTGATCAAGACGGCAATGAGCTTACAGAAGTTGCTGGTATTCCTGACCGTATTGCATCAGCTACAGAAACCTCTATCTCATTTGCCATCAGGCTTGATGAAGAGGGGCATGTCATGCCTATTGGAAAAGATGAGTTATCATTATATGCTTATCTTCCGATGAATGAGCATAGATTTAAATTCCCTTTTTATTTGAATGCTGATTTTATTCCCAAGTCAGACAGAGAAGGAATCCAGAGCGACAATCCATGGAATTATTTCTTATTTTATTCAATAGGAAAGGAAATAGTAAGCATGGTCGCAAACTATGCTTCTGAACTCAATACAAATTATCTTAATCTACTGCCAACGAAAGAACTATCTTACTCTAGTCAGGATACAGCTGCTTTGGTAGATTCATTTAACCGTGGATATAAGGATGCTCTAACAAGCATACCATTTATCCTTAATGATATTAGTGAAATCGTAGGACCAAATAACATTATATTTGATGCTTCAGGTCTATCTGCTGCAATCGGTGCATCCTCTTTCTATAGACTCATTGGCACCACAAAGCATTTACCTCATGAGTCCATTGATTCAAGTTCATTGTCTAAAGATATTTTTGGCATAGAAAAGATTACCACAGAGGCAATCATCTCTATACTGGAGAATAATCTTGATATTCTTAAGAAATGGGTAATTGAATCTAGTGATGAATTAGGTACATCTTTCTACGAATGGCTGGCAAAAGAAGAAAAGGCCCAGGCTCTAATTCCACTCGTTCCTACATTTATGTTTGGAGAAGAATGGAAAACAATTAGTGAGATTAATGTAGAAGATAAACTTTTGATTTCAACGGAGAAAATTTCTACAATCAAACCAATATTATCAAAACTTGGGTTTAAATGTTCTAATCATTCTATTGAAGATCATCCCTTATCATTGTTTATTGATAGTCAAGATGAGAAATCAATTTTTGAAAAGATAAAAGAAGAATCATTGGATCTACTCACATATAATGAGAGATTACAATTGTTTGTCAACGTTTCAAAATTTGAAAACATCGGAGCTGGAACTCTTAAGAAATGGGAAATATTTAAGAATCAAAATGGCAGCTACTGTCCATTGTCTTCAATGTTTGCATATAATTCCAATTGCCCAGTTTGGCTATTTGATCATATGCTAAAACAAGAAGAGAGTAATGATTTTATAACTAAGTATCTTGTTGCATCGACAGATATTTATTCTAGTATTATCGAACCATGTATAGATGATTTGATAGATATCACGGATATTTCAGAGATACATAAAACATTCCTGTCATATTGGAGACCAGGGTTTACAACATCCCTGTTTTCAAAAAGTAATATACCTACGGCAAGTCTACTTCACATTGTCGAACAATCTGACCTGAATTCTCAGGCGGCATATGCATCGAGCTTAAAAGCCATGCCACTCTTAAGCACGTCTGAGTATAACAAAGAATCTTTCGAATATAGATGGATGAGGATGGCTTTATCCAACGATACAGCTATTAGTCATGCGCGCTCAATAGTAACAATTGATGGTAAGAGTTTGTCTGAATATAACCTAAAGGATGATTTCTCTATAAGAATAGGAGCAAATATATATACTTTCTCGCTTTCCCAAATACTACCATCATATTCGTCGTCTTCCATACTGAGCAATGTAAGTTCAAAATTTTCTAGTATTGATGGATATGAAAAAATCTTTGCTCAAAGAGAAGTTAATCCGACCGATGTCCGAAATCAGTTGTATAAGGAACTGAGTGCATCAACTCAACTAATCACAGCAGAACAATTCTGTTTTCTTGTTGTGTATAGAAGGTGTTATGGCTACAATTATTTCGATATTACGCTAAAATCATGCATTCGTGCAAATAATCAGGATCTTTTCATTAAAATACTTGAAAAGGGTATGTCACTAGATATCGCAGACATGTTAAGTCCTGTTATTGCCAATGGAGGAGTTCAATATCCTTTCACTAGATTAATTGGAACATATTTTGATAGTAATGAATTTACCTTACCTATAGAACAAGTTCCTCCGTTCATTGGAAGTTGGGCAAATACGCCAGAGAAGAAACAATTTTTGATTCAACTTGGATTGCATGACAACGAAAGTAAAGAGATACAACGACGAAAATCATTTAAGGAGGACAAATTAGAGAATGTATGGAATCTTAATGATACTAACATTATCAGATCCTTCTTTAATTGGGTTGCGAACTCTTTCCAGCTTCCAATAGAATCAGAAAATCAGGTAAGTATACTGACAAATCTCTACAAAACATTACGACTTACTGGCTCATATAATGAAGAAGATTTCAGTGAGGCAGCTGAATGGTCAAATCAGTTGTATTTAGATTGGAAACAGAATTCTAAAATATCGATATATATAATAGAAGGAGAACTCCCATATAGAGGTATTTATAATAACATCTATTTATTTAAAGGTTACACTGGCGAATATATGTATTTCCCTAACTCTAGATATATATATATAACAGCAAACAGAGAACCTGCTTCTTCTTTAGCTGATGTTTATTCCAATTCCACGTTAAGATGTCCTTTCACCAAAGAGGACTGGAATAAGATATTTCTTGTTTCGGCAGATATTGTTCAAGAAAAGGATGAGCGCATTGCTGAACTTGAAAGATTACTTGAAGAAGCCCGTAGAGATAACAGTTCAAACAATTATGATGATCCCGAAGTGGAAGGACACGGAAAGTATACTGAAAAAGACAATACTGACCAAGAAACCAGAAAACAAATTAATCTTGAAGCTAGATTTGCGGCCAAAGATTATTTGGATTGTTTGGACGATTATGATTGCTCTGAATGGAATCCAGAAGATAGTAGTCAAATAGTAGAAGGAGTTATTAAATATAAAGGTAAACCTATTACAGTTGCAATAACTAGTTCTCGTGGACGAAAATTGTATCTGCACCCTTGGATCTTTACAGAAATAATGGAAGACCCTGACAACTTATTACTTAACTATGGATTTGACAAATGTATTCATTCCTTAAGATTCAAGGATATTTTTATGGATAATCCAGATGTCAATCTCATTTTCGATACAGATGTTATAAGTCCAAAGCTTATTGCTGATCTTTCTAATCAATTCAGGGGGTCAAAACATACTTGCTTTGTGATTGAAAATCCCAAATACTCTCAGTCAGATGCTATTCAGTCTTTCGGTTTAAACGAGAAGAAGGAAGATGGGTACGTTGATTTAGGTTTTTCAGATGATGATATATTTAATTTTTAATTGGAATAGCTATGTATTATACAAGAGAAAACCATAAGCGCTTCTTAAACAAAGAGTTAACAGCAATTTCTGAATCATACTTGAAATTGCTGAATACAAAAGCCATATCTTTGTTAGCAAGCAATGACGTGTATGTTACTCAATATGTAAAACTTGACTTGAAAAAGAACGATATAGGAGCAGACAGAAATGTTTTGGGCTCTGGCCAATTAATGCTTCGCTTCAAAAAAGACAAAGGAATTCCTCGAAAGAATGAATATTTTACAGCCGTTATCTTAGAGAAGGATATGTGCCTTCCTAAAAATTGGGGTGACACTACATGGGGAAAACTTCGTTCACACCAAGTAGAATTTTCTGAAGTCCATTGTGTGTGGCAAGGAAAAACCGATGATAACGGATTCCTGTTGTGTGGATTTTCTGGTATTTCCTTAGAGATGTCCCAATATCTTATAGATAATCGACTAGAAGGTTGTGTTATCATTTTGGGGCAAGAGCCACCAATGGAATATTATCAGAACCTAATAACTGTTATCAGCAATACTTCACCAGATTATTCTGCAAAAGAAATATAGTATGGAATCCTGAGAGAATTAATTCTAATAGTTCTCAGGTTGACAAAATTGTTGCATCTCTCAACTCAAACAACGAATTGGTTTTTCAAGGACCTCCAGGTACTGGTAAAACGCACTTGATGGCTGCAATTGTCGCGCGACTAATAACAGAGAACAAGAGTGTTCTTGTTACAGCATTGACAAATCGTGCTTTGATTGAATTAGCTCAAAAAGATTCTCTAAAAGAGTTTCTTATTCAGAAGAAAGTAAAGAAAACAAACGTATCTGCTGACGAACTCATTTCTTGCAAAAACATATGTCCAGTAGAAAGTAAACAGATAACTTGTATGCCTGGAAGTGTAACACTATCAACTTTCTACAATGCAAGTGGATGGGCAAAGATATGCTATGAAGAGCAACCATTCGATTATGTAATAATGGATGAAGCAAGCCAAGCATTATTTGGAATGATTGCCGCTTGCAAAAATCTAGGAAAAAGAATCATTTGGATTGGTGACCAAAACCAGATGCAGCCAATTATCCTATTAAGTGAGGAAACTCTGGTTAGGAATGATTACGGAATGTTGGCCAATGGTTTTCAAACTCTATGTGACAACTTTGACTTTAAGTCATATATCCTCACAGAGTCACATCGCTTATTACCAAACGCCGCATCATTAACAAGCATCTTTTACCACACCCCCATCAAGTCCGTTGCTGATTTTGAGTACCAGATTGATGTCAACAAGTTAACGTTTGCCCCACAGAATGGAGGTTGTTCTCTGATACTTACAGAAATGCCTATCGGGGAAAAGGCTGATCGTTCTTGTTGTTCATATGCAATTGATATAATAGCTGAGATTCTAAGTTGTCATCCAAAAATCAATATTTCAGTTCTATCGAAATTTCGTGCAACAGTTAGAATGTTACAAAATTGTTTTGTGAGTAGATTCGGTGGGCTTAACAACGTACTTATAGATACAGTTGAAAGAGTTCAGGGTATGACGTGTGATATATGTCTATATTATATACCCAATACTATGATGAGTATGTCATTAGAGAAATCTCTATTTAATGTAGCTACTAGCCGAGCAAAACAACTGACAATTATTGTTTCTGACAAATCTATTTTGAACACTACCTGCGACAGGACTGTAGCAACATATTTACAAAAAGTATCTATGGGTGATTTCACTCCAGTTCCTTCTCAAAATAGTGATTATACAGAAAAGTCTATTGAAGCTGGGGATATCAATCTTAAGATAAAAGGAAAAATTGATTTATCGCAGTTTGATACACCGAAACAGAAATCTGTCAGCTCTGATAGTAAAAAGAATATATATATCATTGATACAAATGTCTTTGTTAATTATCCGGATATCATTTCTAAGATAGATTCAAAATATTCTGTTGTGTTATCGGCAAAAGTAATTGATGAGTTGGATAAACTTAAGATTGCACTTGATAGTGAAGGTAAACGTAATGTGGAAAAAGCATTACGCAATATCAATAAGTCTTTAGATTGTCCGAACGTATCCATGGAACTATCTGATTTATCATTATTGCCTAACGACTTTAATAAGAAATCCCCAGATAATAATATTCTTTCTGTAGCTCTTAAGTTCAAAGATGAGAATCCTATTTTACTCACCTCTGACAATGGATTACAGGTTAAAGCTAAAGGGTTAAAAATTGCTACTATCTCTCTTAAAGAATTTCTCAAACGATAATATGACACTGGCAATAAATATAGAAGATCTGCTGAATAAACAGAAGATCGAGTCCTACAGGATTGAATTAAAGAAGAAACAAGAATAATATGATTAAAAATCTTGATATTCGCCGGTTGATAGGCGAAGCTACAGAATATGACAAGAAACAGGCTCTGGAGGTGAAGAAACCCAAGAGCTGGTGCAAAAGTGTGAGTGCCTTTGCCAATGGCATTGGCGGTAAACTTGTTTGGGGTATTGCCGACGATGACACGTTAGTTGGACTTGCAGACGCAAAGGGCGATGCCGAGAAGATCAGCGAAGCCATCAAGACACACCTTGATCCAATTCCAGACTTTAATCTTTCGTTTGCCCAGGTGGAAGGGAAAGAGTTTGTGATATTGGATGTCATACCAGGAGTACAGACTCCTTATTACTATATTGGTGATGGCCAAATGCAAGCGTTCGTTCGCGTGGGCAACGAAAGCGTAGTGGCAAGCATGTCGAAACACAAAGAACTTGTACTAAAGGGTTCAAACATGTCGTATGACAGCCTTGTGTCTCGTTGGAGATTTGAGGATATGGCCTTCACCGTACTTCGCGCGACTTATTTTAAACGTACCAATCGTTCTTTTGAAGATAGCGACTATGAGTCCTTTGGCATCGTCAATGAGAAAGGCGAACTGACTAATGCTGGTGCCCTGCTTGCTGACTACTCTCCGGTGCGTCATTCCCGTCTGTTCTGCACACGTTGGAATGGCCTGGATAAGGCTAATGGCATGATGGATGCTTTGGACGATGAGGAATATACTGGCAGCTTGGTTACACTCTTGCAATCAGGACTTGACTTTGTGCGTCGTAACTCTAAGAAAGCATGGCACAAGACCGCTGATAATCGTCTTGAATATCCAGAGTACCCAGAACGTGCCGTGGAAGAAGGATTGGTAAACGCGCTAATTCATCGCAATTATCTTGAGTTGGGCAGTGAGGTACACATTGACATGTATGATGACCGGCTTGAAATATTCTCTCCTGGCGGGCTCCTTGATGGAGGCTCTATCAAAGATATGGACGTGATGAACATGGCATCTCGCCGTCGCAATCCTGTACTTGCCGACATCTTCAGCCGCCTGAAGTATATGGAGCGTCGTGGTTCTGGTTTCAAAAAGATTGTCTCTGCTTACAAAGGGCATGATGGCTACACTGAAGGCATGGATCCCACATTCTCTACCCCTTGGGATTGCTTCGTTCTTACACTGCCGAAGTTTAATGTTGACGGTGTAGAAGGTGTTTATATTAGTTCTGATGACGTTACTGAACTTAGTGGTCAGACAGGTGGTCAGACAGGTGGTCAGACAGGTGGTCAGACAGATATTGATACAACCATTGCAGAAGTGCTTCGACTGATAAAAGAGAATCCTAAAATAACAAGAAAAATGCTTTCTGATGCTATTGGAGTAGCCTCCAGTACTATTCAAAAGCATATTAACCGATTGAAGGATGAAGGTTCCATTCGTCGTATTGGTGGTGACTTTGGTGGTTATTGGGAGATTATAGACACAAAAGAAAAATAGACATAGATATGTTATTCGGAAAAAAGATTAGAGAACTAAGAGATGAGAATGGCGTACTGCAACGCCAGTTGGCTGCACTATTGGAGATAGATACCCCTATGTTCAGTAAGATTGAACGTGGTGACAGGCGGGCCAAACGTGAGCAGGTTATCAAACTTGCAGAGTACTTCCATCAGGATGAGAACGGAATGCTGACCCTCTGGTTGGCAGACAAAGTGCTTGATGCGGTAGATGGCGAGCAAGAACTCAGTTCGCAAGCTATTGAAGTTGCCCAAGAACAAATCAAAGAACTGTAAAAGTATGGAGATTGACATTTTTCCTATACCACATCGGAAGGATGGGATGGCTCGAAACTTTGACAAGGGTTTCCTTGGCATTCTCATCATCACCTACATCATCGCTGCTTTTAAGACAGCTCAGTGTATTGTGGGTAATAATGCAGAAAAGGAGTTAGTGTGCTTCATGCTCACAATACCTATATTCATAGGCTATTACGCCCTGTTTGTACTTGTCTGTTATGGTATCAAGAAAGGTCTCTATGCTTACTTCAAGTCTCATCGCAAAGAATGGAACAGCATAGCAGACCGAGAGGAGATGGAGGAACACATCGCTCAGAACCTTGGCCTGATCCAGAAGAAGGTGCAAGAGAAGAGCGCAACTGTCAACAATCAAAAGAATGCGGCACCAGTTGTGGTTGACGCTCCCAAGCCTGATTGCAATGTAGAATCGCATAGTTCAGAATAAGTATCAGTTACTCCTGAGGCATTGGCAAAGTTGCAGTTGAAGCGTGACATCCAGAAGGCACATGACGAGTTGGAGGTGTTCATCAACCAAGTGCAGATTGACCGCAAGCAAATGAATGAAGCAAAGGTTGCTCGCGAGGCCAAGAAGCAAGAAGCTATCCTCAAATACACTCGTTATACACTCATGCCTCATGGTTTTACGGATGAAGAGCTGTACCAGATTGAGGAGGCTGTCAAACTTCTTGTTGAACTCAATGGCGTTACCCGAATGGAAGTTCTCTCCATTGGCAAGAAGAAAGACCTGAAGCAGGCTGACCTGAAGAACTTCTGTTGGAATATAGCATACCAATACGGGATAGATCCAAAGACCACAGCCCTATTTGCGCTCAACCTGTTCTATGCCTGGTTCAGCAACACTGAGCCTTCAAGTATTCAGAAGACACTGCGAAATACGACGGGCAGATATACAATTGAAATAGACGAGAACATCATAGAGCATCTACCAAAGTTGGAAGAAAAGGTATTCGACAAGACTCACCAATAGCTGAGTTATCGATTTCTATTTTTGTTTGGCAATCCTGCCTCCAATACTTCTTCTTATCGTTCACGTGCGTTCGCAACTATCTGATACACAATAGTATTTAGATTCGAAGAGGTCAAGTAAGAATAATATTCATATTAATCGCAGCAGTCCGAAAAGGACTACTGCGATTATTGTTCGCTATCTCATCTTAGAAATTTATGAAAGAAGAAGTAAGGAAGATATTGAGTATTCTTATAAAGGAGCAGCAAGTAAGAAAGGATCGACTAAAGATTTCTGTTAATAGTACTTCGCGTAGAATACGATATTATTATGAAGGTGAAGATGGGAAGGAATATACAAGATGGCTTGCTAAAGTTAAACGTTTTTTAGATGTAAACTTTCCAGATGATAAGTAATATAGAGGAGTTTGGAACTATAGCTGCTCCTATTTATGGTCCAAATCCTCAGCAGCAGCAACAGTTGTTGGCTATTCTTGAAGCTTTCTTAGAATTTCCGGAGGTAGTTGGGACAACAAAAACAGGTAAGTCTGCAAAGAGTATCAACATAAGTAACAATATAAGCAACACTAATACCCAATCGCAGCAGCAGTCTCAACAACAATCCATCGAGATACTCATAAAAGCACTTGAAGACCAACTTTCTGTAAGTCAGTTAAAGGAAATAAAGCAAGTCGTAGAAGAAGCTAAGGGTGACTTAGAAAAAGCTAAGCCTAAACTCATTGATAAAATCAAATCATTTGGTGAGAATGTGGCTTCGAATATTCTTGCAAACATCATAACCAATCCTGCTATTTGGTCAATGCTTAGCTAAGTATATCTACTCTTTAAATAACTGAAAGGGTGAAAAGCATGCCCGCCCGTGTGGCTTAGCATCTTTTCACCCTTTCACCTTTTCAATTCTTCACCTTTCTACGGCTTCGGCGTTTTCGGCTTTTTATTCAAGTCCTTCCGTTTCGGATTATCTACCTCCACCTCGATTTTACCGAGCGCCTTACGGATAGCATCTTTCCACGTCACGATGATGCGAGGGCGTTTCAGCGCAGAGGCAACCGTCACGTCCTCCTCCTTCTCCAGCATCCGCGAGGGAATTGGTAGTGCGAAGCGAAAAGATGTCGCCCAAGTCGAGCGAACCGCCCATCGTCACCACCTCTACCACGATATTGCGCAGCGTGATAAACACGTTCCTCACATCGCCCTCGCTCAACGACGTTTCGCGCACGATGCGGTCGATGAGCCACTCCTGCGAGAACTTCATCGGAGCCTTCTGCACCGCTCCATACCCCTTCTGCCCCTTGCGCGGGCCTACTCTGAGAATACTCTCAACTACTTTAAAACTAATCATGTTTTCTTATGTATTAAATGAATAATGTGGGGCTCTGCCGTTGGGCTTTGCCCCGTTAACGTGTTCTGTTTCTGCGCATGTTTTGCACTCATACTTAAACTCCTTTTGGACGGATACTTAAGCTACCGGAGGACTGATACTTAAACTCGTCGAGGACTTTAACTTAGACTCCCAGAGGACTTTAACTTAGAGTCCATGAGGAGTGATACTTAACATCCTCAAGGAGTGATACCGAGGCTCCCTCACGACCCCCAATAGCAGTCCTCCGATACCTCTAATATCTATCCCTTAGTCCTCCCACGGCGAGTAACCCGCCATGCCTTGTTCATTCTCTTCGTCTTCTTCATCGAAGAAGCCGCCTTTGGCATCGCCGCCACCGCCAGGGCCTCCGCCCGGAGATATGGGCAGAGAGATGGTTTGCATCACAGCGTCGATGTCGTTGATATGAATCACCTCGATGCGGGGTGAGATGTATGTTTGCTTTTTCATTTCTTTCCTCCTTTAGAATTTATAAAACTTCTTGCCGTTGATGATATACATTTCGCCGCCGGGCAGGGCATTGTAGTCGGTGCCCACGTATCGACCGTCGAGCGTGTAGATGCGATGCGTGTTGCTCTTCAGGTCGGTTTCGGTATCATTCTCCAATTGGCGGATGTCGGTTGTACCGCTCTCATTGTCAAACACCATTGTAAAGCCTTTGGCGGGTGCCGTGCCCGACTTGCTGTAGACGAAGCAACGGAAAGGGGCGATGTAATCGTTGGCTATGCCGTTCTGCACGGGATACCACTTGTTGCCACTTAGATAGTAGGCTTTCTTGGCAGTGGCGGCGGCGTTGTCGATGCGCTCGGTGGTGCCGCAGAAGGCCCAGTCGCCATCGTCGGTGGCAAGGGTTTCGGTGGTGTAGCCGGCTGGACTTACGGGCACTTCTACGTTTGTCATCACAGGCAGGGTGTGGGTGGCTCCGTCGGTGATGCGCACAAGGTAGGGCTTGTTGGCTTCAAGACGGGTTCCAGTAGGCAAAGCGCGGAAGTAGAATGCTTTAGAAGTACCCCACGATAGGTCTTTCTTCACCAGCTCGTAGGCTTGCATGCCGTTGGGCAGGTTGGTAGGATAGGGCAAGAAGAGGGTGCTCACGCTCTTGCCGCTGGTGTTGGAAAATACACGGTCGCACTGGGCAGTCTCGGTCGTGAAAGCGTAGGGAATGCGGTAGCTGTAGGCATCGTACACCTTAAATACTTTGCACTTGCCTTTGTGAATGATGTTTTCTTCCTCGGCTTTAAACTTGGTTTCTTCTGCCGCATCTTGAAGATATACAAGGGTGTGATTCATCAAACCACTGTAAGGGCAGAAAAGAATATTTCGATTCCATTCGCCATAGTAACTAGTAACGCCGACAGTTGCCTTGGTGAAATCTATATACCGCGCATTCGTACATCCGGAAACAGGATTAGAATAGTGCATGCCAAAACCCTCGCCCCATGTGATATATTCTATACCGGTACAGTTTTCGAACTCATCACCAAAGTATATATGCTCAACATGATTGGGGATTTTTAATTCGCCTTTTAATCCTGTGCAATTGCGAAAAGCACCCTCCCATAAATATCCCAGATTATCAGGAAGTATTAGCTTTGTTGCGCCAGTATAATTTTCAAAAGCTTTTCCCTTTATCCCTCTCACAGGATATGAATAGGTTCCATCACTCACTATTGACGGAAAGTGTAATTCTCCTGTGAACGTAGCACTTCCTTTTATTTCACCATTGATTATTGCACTGGCATATGAGGTTCCTCCATCCGATCCTGTACATTTCCAAGTAACGCCATTGGCTGTATAAGTGAAGTCTACGTCCTGCCCCAAAACGGATATGGGCAGAAATACGATGCCTAACAGTAGGATAATTGTAATTTTCTTCTTCATGTTCTCTTTATTTATCGTAAATGTTTAACCTGAATATCTTTCATTAAATCATCGTTATTTGCCTCTTGCGCGGCTTGGCAAAAGGGCACGAAAAAGCGAACAAAGGGAACTCCTTGGAGCCCTTTGCCTATAGGGGTTACGGC
>NZ_BAKH01000031.1 GCF_000614105.1 Prevotella micans DSM 21469 = JCM 16134 | reverse complement strand
GTAAATCGAATAGCCGCTGTGAATCGTTTGTATAATTTCGTTAGATTTACACAATTTATTCGGATTTTTTTGTGAGAAATAACCTGTATCGGGAGAGATTCGCTGTAGATACCTACCGATGTGGAGGATTATAGCTTGTTTTCTTAGTGCATCTCGACCGATGCGGCGTAATTCCGGTCGAGAAAGATGCGGATGTCATCCGTTAGTCGCTGAAACAAGTCGCAGGAGGTGTAGGCCGTGTTGCGACGAAGAGCGGAAAGGAGGTCGTCGATGCGTCGCTCGTAGCACGACAGCTCGTTGTGACGTTGGATGTTGTGACTGGCGCTGATGTTTATTTCGGTTTCGCGCTCGCGTATTAGTAGGTCGCAAACTTTCCGGAGGGCGGGCAAAACAACTGTGTCGAACAGGTGATGACCCTGGATGAAAAGATAGGTTGTCGATGGAGTTAGGCCGAGGCCGACGAGTTCGTCTTTCAGCTCCAGATAGCTTTGCTTGGCGTCGGGATGTTCGATTTGAAGTTGCTGAATCTTACGGTGTACTTTTCGCCTAACTTTATTGATAATTTCTTCGCTTCGCTCGATTGTGAAATGTCCTGTCTCGATTATGTGATTAAAGCTGGTGAGCGTGAATTGGGCGTAAATGTTGCGCCTGTAGAACCAAATGTTCCATACGAAAAGTGGGAATATAGCGCGACTGTAGCTTCGAGATAGGCCTGGAAATCGAACATCGAATGGTCGTTCAGCGTCACGGCCACGGCCACATTGTGGAGGCTCGGAGCGTAGCACTGGAAATTTTCGATAGAGTATCCGTAAGTGTGGAAAACAAATGGATTGTTGTTCACTTCGCGCGAGGTGAGGGTGGTGTTCTGGAGAAGATAATCATAGTCGGCATCCACGCAGGCAATCATATTTTGTCCGGCGTTTCCGGCGATGAGGTTCATGAGCACCGATTTTTTTCCGCGGGTGAGCGATTGCTTGGAAGGAAGCATAACCTCGAAGAATATTCGCTCGTTTTCGAAACCGCTGAGCACGGTTCGCCAGAAAAATATATCGTCGTATGATTCAACATAGGCCACGATTTTCTGTCGGGCTTTTCTGCTGTTCAATCGGTTTGCGGCTTGGATGTAGTACGACGAAATGTTGTCGCGTAAATGTTTAGGCATTGGGCTATTTGTCGGTTATGTCGCTCACTTCGGTGACGCTGTCCATCCATCCGTTCATGATGACGGCCGGACTGTGGGTTGCCAATATGATTTGAACGTTAGGGTTCAGGTCGAGAATCAGGTCGATGAGCCGTTTCTGCCATTCGATATGGAGGCTCACTTCGGGCTCGTCCATGAAAAGCACGTAGCTCTGGCCGTCTTCAACCAACACAGTTAGAAGAATCACGAGCATCTGCTTTTCGCCACTCGAAAGCTGATAGGGCATTAGAGTTTCGCCGATTTGGGTGAATCGAATCTCGTTTTCCGATCGAATTATTTTCTTTCCGGTATCGGTGAACAGGTCGTCGATAATATCCTGAAACAACCGCTTGGGATGCGAAATGCGTTGCGCCTGTTCAGCTGCGTCGGCCGCTCCGCTTTGTAACGTGGCGATGATTCGGTTGCCGATATTCACCTGATAATCCAAATATTTCCTCTGCAACTGGAAGAGCTGCCAGTCGAGCTCTGTCGACAAATTGAGATTTATCTTGCTAATGCTCTCCATGTTGAGCAGCGGACGGTCGAACGAGCGGATTATGTCGTATCTAATCCAACGCGCATCTTCCGGATTCACGCGCAATCGTACGCCTTTCAGTAAATGACTCGGAAATTCTCCACCCTGCGACAAAACACGCACAACCTTATTCAATATCGTACTCTTCCCCACACCGTTTATCCCGCTGAGAATGTTTACTCGCCGGTTCAGCTCCCACCTGATGTGCTTTTTTCCACCCCAAAGTGAATCAATTTCAATCTCTTCGATGTAATCTGCAAATTTCTGCATAGCTCCTAGAACATTTTACTTGGCTTATCATCCACAATTTGGTTTATGTAAGCGTCATTCTACAATATATCATCTATCATCCTTAGTATATAAGCCGTTATTTTAAATATATTCACGGTATATAGACCATTACTTTCGAAAGCTCAGCAAAAATAAAACATTTCTCCCTAACCTTTTTCCGTTTCCTATCTGGCTCACCTGTTCATTTTTGAATATTTCGAGAAAGCTAATAACCTGCTAACTTTCTGACTAATAGAGTTTGTACTTTGAATACGGAAATTAGAAAATATTTGGTGTTCTAAAAAAAACACATAACTTTGCCGCTCATAAAGCGCCTGTGGCGGAACTGGTAGACGCGCTAGACTTAGGATCTAGTGATTCCAATCGTGCAGGTTCGAGTCCTGTTAGGCGCACTATTGTTCAGAGGATGTCAGTTAGCATTTAACTTGTATTACTTCTTCGTAAAAAGATTATGACTTACTTAAAAATATGACTTACTTAAAGAAGAGTCTGGTTGCATTGGGGCTATTCCTGTTTTCCTTCCCTATGCTTCCAGAGGCGTATGGTCAGGGTTCTGTTTTATATTACAGTAAAGTGGATACTCTGAAATTTGGATCTAGGTTTAATTTCCGGTCGAATATAATTGACTGGGTAACATTGTCACCCAATTTGGGCATAGAGTTTACGCTCGGTAATAAAAACTGGCATAAATGGACTCTAGGCGCTTTTGGAAGAGTGAATTGGCGGACAAATATGAAGGAGAACACTTATCATGTTTATGATATTTACGACGGACGTTTAGAGTTACGGAAATACTGGCACGGAGCAGGTACGCGCCGTGTTTTTTATTGGGGTGTATATGCCGGAGCAGGAAAGTTCGACATAAAAATATCAGATATAGGCAGAAGGGGTAATTCCTTTTTCCTTGGTGGTATGATAGGAACAACTAACGAGCTCTATTCTTATAAGAATGGCGCTAGCTTAGATTTGGATTTGGCCGTATATGCCGGTGCAGTTATGGCTAAATACGATGAATATCGTCGAACTCTTCAGGGTGATAAATATATTTATAATGTAACATGGCCTGGCACAGGCTATAAGTTGACTTTCGATCCTTGGGTTTATGCAGCAACGACAGACATAGCACATGTCTCGTTGGTTTATCATTTCGGAACGAAAGTCTCAAATCGCTATAAGAAACGTGAATTCATTGATGATGAATATCGTTTGAAGCTGGCTAATGATCAGTATCGTGCCGATACATTGAAAGCTGCAGACCAAGAGCGTCAGAAATTGCTCCGTATAAAGAAAGCAAGAGAAAAGAAACTCGCAGAATATGCTAAAGCTGATAAAGAAGCAGCAGAGGCAGCTGAAGCTGAACTTAAAAAGCTGAGAGAAGATACGCTTAGAGCTGAAAAACTCGAGAGAAAGGAACAAAGAGCTTTAGAGAAAGCTAAACGTAAAGAACAAAAAGAACTTGAGAAAAAGCAGAAGGCTGAAGCTAAAGCTGCACAAAAAGCAGCCGCAGAAGCTGAAAAAGAGAACTCTCAACAAGCAACTGATGATAATGGAAAACTTTCTAAGGAAGAACGTAAGAAACAACGTGAATTAGAAAAAGCTCGAAAGAAAGAACAGAAGGAATTGGAAAAAGCTCAGAAAGCAGCCAAAAAATCAGGTGGAACGGTGAATGAAACTCCATCCGATGTTAAGACTGATAAAGCTGAGCTCAAGAGGCAACGTGAACTCGAAAAAGCTCGAAAGAAAGAGCAAAAAGAATTAGAAAAAGCTCAGAAGGCTGCCCAAAAAGCCGCAGGTAATATCAATTCTAATAAGAAGGATGAATCAGAAGCATTAAAGAAAGCCGAGAAAGAAGAACGTCAAAGGCAACGTGAACTTGAAAAGGCTAGACTGAAAGAACAGAAAGAGCTTGAGAAGAAACAAAAAGCTGAAGCCAAAGCTGCTGAAAAGGCAGCTCGTAAAGCTGAAGCAGATGAAAAGAAAAAGAGAGAGAAATGAGAAGGATAGTGTTAATACTGCTTGTATTGTGTAATGTGATGATTGCACGTGCACAGTCGTTCGCCATCAATACCGATGTGGCATTGTTAGCTTTGCAGACTTATAATATAGGTGCGGATATGACAATCGGCAACCGGTCAACTCTTGGGATGAGTGTATTCACTGTCAATCAACCTTATTGGCATAAGGGTATAAGAGTAACAGGTGCTCAACCAGAATATAGATATTATTTCGGTGGTCGTCCCTTATATCATTATTTTGTTGGTGTAAGTGGTTTGATAGTTGATTATAAATCAGATATAGATGGTAGACATTATGATGGAGTTGCTGCAGGTGCTGGTTTGACTTTTGGATATGTGGTGTCTATAACAAAACGCTTAACTATAGATGCTCATGCAGGTTTAGGGCTAATGTTTTTTGACCAGAAGAAAACAGTAGAAGGACTACCTGATCTTAAGACAACACTTAATACAAAGATGTCAGAAGGATATACAGGCTATGGTTTGATGCCTACAAAAATTGGTGTTACCCTTTCATATATAATAAGATAAGGAGGAATAAAGAATGAATTCAAGAAAAGTATATTGTCTTTCACTTCTTTTCCTATTGATTTTTATTCCAGTAGGAAAGGTTTCTGCTCAGGTAATGCATATTACGGGTAACATTTATAAAACTATGAAAGGTTTGGATGGAGGACATGATAATAGGATGCCCTTATCGGTTCCGGTTTATGTTTTTGATAATAAATCAGAGGCTAATCGGCAAGCAAACGTATTTCGTAGTAAGAATAAGGGACTTGGTGAAGAGGTAAAAATAACCAGTAATGCAACTGTAAATCCTGATTATGACGGTCATTTCGAGACAGAAGTTTCTGCTAAGGGAGCTTTACTTATTATTAATGATAATGAGGTGAAAGTTGTCCCAATAACTTCTGCTCTAACTTATGAGATCGTGTTTTCGGATGCAGCTAAGAGTATCCTTCTAGCAAATACAACGGTTATAGGTAAACAACAGGGGGTAAATATCTTGGAGATGAAACCTATTGATGATGGGCCTAATCTTCATTGGGATGTTACGATTCGACTTCCCGAATGGTACACGAGTGATCATTCTCGACTTATTTTTCAGCCTATGGCTATAGATTGTCAGACAGAAGATACTATACAATATCTTGAGCCATTGGTTTATGAGGGTAAGAGTTATCATCGTAATCAAATAAGGAGAAAGAGTTTCGACTATGATCGTAATGACTCTCTACATAGTTATTATATTTCTGATAAACCGACGACAGATTCTGCTTTTATATTCAGATGGCAAACGACATATTTAAAGCCTGATCCAGCTAGAAGTTATAAATGGGGGTCAATACTTCGAATTGCAGATTACACCCATGTGTATTTCAATGATAATTCTAGGAGTGGAACTTGTAATACCAGAAAGCCATGGAAATTTCTTGATGTCTCAATGGCTAAAAAGGAAATAGAGCTTACGCCACAATATTATGAACAGGCTCGTGCTCAACTTCGTGAGGTCCCTCGTAACTTGCAATTGACCTTTATTGTTGGAAAAGATGAACTCACGCCTGATTCTTCTAATCAAGTGAATCTCGATCGCCTTATAGGAGAACTTCGTTCTTTCGGTAGGTCACTAATGAACTTTACTGTTCAAGGAACAGCCTCTCCTGAAGGAAATGTTACGTTAAATACTAAGCTAGCTACTAGCCGTGCTAAAAAAGCATTAAGTATTATAGGTAGCCAAATTAGTAGTGCGGGCCTAGAAGTTAAAGAACCTTTGGTTTATACTTGGTTTGATGTAGCCGACTCTTTGGCTGATAGAGGATTAGTAACAGAATCTGGTATTTTAAGAGATTTTGCAACAAATAATAATGCTGCTGGAATTCGAGAGATGCAGATGACACCTGCCGTTCAGGAGATCTTGAATAATCAACGTCTAATGCGTTGTACATATACACTAAGACAGAATAAGATTCTTTCTCCAGACGAAGCCTTATGGGCATATTATAATGCTTCCGATTATCTGGAAGGTGGAACTAGTGCTTTTTCTAATGGTGACTATTATAATTTATTCCGTTCTATAAAGGATTCGACAGAGTTACGTAAACTGACTTATCGTGCTTGGAGAGAAAATAAAGGTAAAAGAACAATGAAGTATAGTCCATTTGCCGCATATTTAGCAAATCGTATGGCATGTTATGCTATAGATGATGATTCTATTGATTTGTCTATATTAGCTCCGTTTATTGATATGAAATCAGGATTAGAGATTTCTCGTCCAATATCTTTTGATAATTCATATTATTATATGGTAAATCGTCGTGAGCTTGTGGCAAACCAAGCTATTATGTATTTCAAGTCAATGAGATTAGGTGAGGCTTATCATTTGGCAGCCAAACTTCCTAACACAGATTCTTATAGGGATATTAAGATGTTTACAGATTTGGAAGTATTATTCTTTAAACAAGGAAAAACTCCCCAAGAACAGAGAAGGGCTGAAGAGGCACTTAGATATGTCATGAATTCTAATCTTGAGAATAATGTGATATTAAGCTTTGAACTTGCATCAGAGCTAGGAAAGACATATGATGATATAGAACCACTTGTTGATTCTTTACCTGATACTAATCCTAAGAAATGGTATATAAAGGCTGTTATAGAGGCAGATAAACCAGAAGTTAGTGATGCTGACTTCATGGAGCTTGCTACTAAATATGGAGCAGATGTGGCATTACGAATGACAGATAATAGTAACCCTGCTTTTCTAGCTTATTTCCAGCATTGTTTTGACATGAGGCCACAATATAGAAAATTTTATGAGACGGATGCAAATATCAGTGATGAGTGTCGCAAGAAGTACCCTTATGATGAGAAGAAAGCAGATCAATATCGTCAGAAATTTATAGACCTTATGGTTGCAGCTGGGAAAATGGAAGCTCCTAAGTCCGAAGTAGATGATATGAATGATACATCAAAAGAGAAGGAAATATCAGAATGAAGAAAATATCGATAATATTTGTAACCTTTTTTGGGGTTATAGGTATACATGCTCAAACTACCGGTGGTAAAGATTCTATTGCACAGGATTTGACAGACCTTGAAAGGAAAATTGCAACAGAAAATATAGTTGAGGATCAAGATACAATTAATCTTGGAGCACGTAAGCAGCGGAATTTTAATGCTCTACCTTATATAATGGACGACCGCCATCGTTATTTAGGAGATAGATGGGAAAAGGGTGGATTTTTTCGTCATACATTCTTTGACTTTGGTGCAGATATAGTCCTTTATCAACCAACAGTTGGGTATAAGTTTACTCCCCAAACAGGTATAGCCTTTCGTTTAGGTAAAGAGATAAGCCCAATGAGTGCTTTTCGGATAGGATTTGCGCGTGAGTTAGGTTTTGTTAGTAAAGAAAATAATGAAAATTGGACAACTCGTCTAAGTGCGGATTATTTGTTCAATTTCTCTAATTATTTATTGGGTTATCGCCCTGAACGTCCTTTTAGTGTATCAGGAATTTTGGGAATAGGATGGCAATATTCTAATCTAACCAGATTAAATGGTTCTAGTGTTGCTCCTTATATGAATTCAAAAGCTAATTCCTTTAATATTCATACAGGACTACAAATGAAATTTTTTGCAGGGTCTCATGCAGCTATTAGTATAGAACCTTTCGTTATGGCTGGTGCCGATGGGATGAATTTTACCTCTAACAAAAGTTTTAATCGTTTTGGGTATGGTGTAAATGCATCTTATATATGGTATTTCTATAATACTCTTTTACAACAACAGAATTCAGGAGAATTTAAGCGTCGTTTCCTTGAAGGTGAACGTTTGTTTTATGAGAATCCTTATTCTTCAGGATGGCGTAGACCTTGGTTCTTAGAATATTCTATGGGAACAAGCTTTTATGGACGTGTTCCTTTAGAGTTCCAAAAGACAGTTGGTTATGGTGTTAATGCTGGCATAGGTCAATGGCTTTCATCTGCTATTGGAGTAAGGGCCGGCTTAGATATAACTAACAATGCTTGGGTAAGAGGCACTTCTACAGAAAGTATGTTAGGTAAGTCGGGAATATATTTTGACGCTTTACTTAATCCTTTTGGTTTTACTCGTAAATACAACTGGGATAGTTCCGTTGGAATAAATCTTTTTGCTGGTTATGAATTGGGTAAACTTCAACTAGTGCATGCTAATTCTGCTGGTAAATCTATTGGTAATTATGCAGGTTATAGACTGGGAACTCAGCTTTGGGCGCGATTGTCTCATGACTTACATTTGACTCTTTCGCCTACCTATACTCTACTACAGCATCATGGATATGAACCTGTTAGAGAGAGATATGATCAGTTTGACCTTAGAATGGGACTTACAGTTCTTTTCCGAGATTATACCCGTCGTGAATATGATCAAATCCCTACAAGAAATGATTCTCCAGAACGTGGATTTATCCTAGGAGGAGGTCTAGGATGGAATACGACTGCTAATCGTTGGAGATATTCTGATTATAAAAGAGAGTTGTTATTAAATGGGAATGCTTTTGTGGGATATAATTTTAATATGTACCACGGAGTAAAGTTGATGGGAGATTATGTAGCAAATCCAATATGGGAGGATAATAGTGGTCATATGGAGAAACGTGTATTTAAGAATACATTCCTTTCTCTTGATTATCAGTTTAATCTCTTAAATGCGATGACAGGATATAATCCTCATCGTCGTTGGGGAGTTAATCTGTATTTGGGACCTTCTGTTATATTTAGTAATACTGATAAGAGTATAGACTTCGGAGCTAATTTTGGAGGTATGCTTTCATATAGAGTCTTGCGTAATCTCTCCCTTTATTATAGCCATACTGTATATTGGATGAGGCGCAATCATTATGATTCTCCTCAGGTTTATACAACTCCAGGCGCAGTAACAAATGTGCTAAATTTAGGTCTTCTATATAATTCTGATGGATTTTTCAGGACTTTTGTAAACTTACCTTGGCGTGACCTCTTTTATGGAGACCCATCTTCTGAGAACTGGCGCCGTCCTTGGTTTATTGACTATTATATAGGCCCAAGTTTCTATACTAATGTTCCTTTAGAATTTGGACAAACTAGAGGTTTTGGTGTAAGTGCTGGTTTGGGAAAATGGTTATCCCCAGCTCTTGGTTTTAGAGGTGGTGTAGACTTTAGCAACGCGCCATGGACAAAGAGTGGGATAGTTGAGAGTATGCTAGGCAAGGCTGGTGTTTACGCTGATATGCTTATAAATCCTTTTGGGTTTAAGCGTAATTATAATTGGGATAGTACAGTTGGACTAAATCTACTTGCTGGATATGAAATAGGAAAACTACAGATAGTTCATCCTAATGCAACTGGGAAAACTATAGGTGGCTATGGAGGCGTGCGTTTGGGCGGCCAGTTGTGGACTCGTTTGTCAGAGGACCTTAGACTAACTTTGGCACCAACTTATATGCTTTTAACTCATAGAACAGATGATCCTGGAAATAAACGCTATAATGAATTTGATGTTCGTATGGGTCTCACTATGATGTTTCGTGAGCCATCAAGACGTGATTATGATCAGATTCCAAATAAAAATGATCAACCTGAAAAAGGTTTCTTCTTGGGAGGAGGTTTAGGTTGGAATAGTGCAATTACACGTTGGCGCTATTCTGGCTATAATCGTGGTCTGGTTCTTAACTTAAATGGTTTTGCAGGATACAATTTCAATATGTATCATGGAATTAAGTTGATGGCAGAACATCTATCGAATCCTATTTGGGAAAATAAGGGTAGTAATATTGTAAAGAACACTTTCAACAATACTTTCCTTTCACTCGATTATCAGCTCAATATTTTAAATGTGATGACCGGATTTAATCCTCATCGTCGTTGGGGAGCTAATATATACTTAGGTCCATCGCTTGTGTTTAGTGATACAGATAAGAGTGTAGATTTCGGAGCTAATTTTGGTGGAATGTTATCGTATAGAATAATGCGTAATCTATCATTATTCTATAGTCACACGGTATATTGGATGCGTGACAAGCATTATGACTCTCCATTGATTTATACAACTCCAGGTGCATTAACCAATGCTCTCAATATTGGTGTGCTTTATAATTCGGATGGTTTCTTCCATGCTGTTGCAGGGCTACCTTGGAAGAGCTATCTTCTTGGTGATCCCTCCTCTTCAAACTTCCGTCGTCCTTGGTTCATAGATTATTCTGTTGGAACAAGCTTCTTTACTAAAGTTCCTTTAAGTTTTGGTAAGACAAACGGTTTTGGAGTTAGTGCAGGTTTAGGACAATGGATATCTCCAGTTATTGGTGCTAGAGCAGGTATAACCTTTGCTAATTCGCCATGGGTAGAAGGAACTAAGACAGAGAGTATGCTAGGTAAGGCAGGCATATATTTTGACGCTATGATTAATCCTTTTGGTTTTGTAAACACCAATTATAATTGGGATAGTAAGGCAGGACTTAATCTTATAGCAGGTTATGAAATGGGTAAGCTACAGCTTGTAAATGCTGCTGCAACTGGTAAAGTTATCGGTGGTTATGGTGGTGTTCGTTTAGGAGGTCAATTATGGACTCGTCTTTCAGAAGATTTCCGTTTGACATTGTCACCAATATATACCTTGATTAATCATAGAAGTGGTAACAGCTCTAATGATAAATATAACGAGTTGGATGTCCGACTTGGTTTAACTATGTTGTTCCGTGAGCCATCACGTCGCAACTACGACTCTATTCCAGCCAAAGGAGATATGCCCTATAGCGGATTCTTCATTGGTGGTGGTTTAGGTTGGAACAGTGCGATAACACGTTGGCGGTATTCTGACTATAACCGTGGTCTGGTTCTTAATGCACATGGTTTTGCAGGATATAATTTCAATATGTATCATGGGGCTAAGCTCATAATAGAGCATCTGTCTAATCCTGTTTGGGAAGATAATGGAGGAACGATGGTGAAGAACACATTTAAGAATACTTTCCTTTCAGTAGATTATCAACTCAACATTCTGAATGCGATGACAGGATTCAATCCTCATCGCCGTTGGGGAGCAAATATATTCTTAGGTCCATCGCTTGTGTTTAGTAATACTGATAAGAGTGTAGATTTCGGAGCAAACTTTGGAGGAATGTTGTCCTACAGAGTTCTGCCTAACCTGTCGCTCTTCTACAGTCACACTGTATACTGGATGCGCGACAAGCATTACAACTCTCCGCTTGTTTACACTACGCCAGGCGCGATAACAAATGCCCTGAATGTAGGTCTTCTTTATAATTCCGACGGATTCTTCCGCAACCAAGCATGGAAAGGATTTGTTTTTGGTGATCCCACTTCACCTAATTTCCGTCGTCCTTGGTTTGTGGATTATTCTATTGGAACAAGTTTCTATGGCAAGGTACCACTCGATTTTGGCAACACTGCTGGTTTTGGAGTTAGTGCTGGTCTGGGACAATGGATCTCTCCTGTTCTCGGAGTTAGAGCTGGTGCAGAATTTAGCAACTCTCCGTGGACTAAAGGTACAGATACGGAAAGCATGTTAGGTAAGGCTGGTGTGTATTTGGATGCTTTAGTAAATCCATTTGGATTCACTCGTAATTACAATTGGGATAGCGCAGTTGGTTTCAACTTCCTTGTCGGATATGAGATGGGTAAATTGCAGTTGGTGAATTCTACTGCAACCAGTAAGACGATTGGTGGTTATGGCGGTGTTCGTTTGGGCGGTCAGCTTTGGACTCGTCTGTCGAATGACCTTCGACTAACTTTGTCGCCAGTCTATACATTGTTGAATCATAGAAGTGGACAGCCGAGCAATGACCGTTATAATGAGTTCGACCTGCGTATGGGTATAACAATGCTCTTCCGCGAACCTTCACGTCGCCTTTACGACGAGACTCCTTCGAATAACGACCTTCCCGAACGTGGGTTCTTTGTCGGTGGCGGATTAGGTTGGAACAGTGCGATAACACGTTGGCGCTATTCTGGTCATAACCGTGGTTTGATTCTCAACTTCAACGGTTTTGCAGGCTATGATCTTAACATGTATCATGGCGTTAAGCTCATGGCCGAATATGTATCTAATCCGGTTTGGGAGAAGAATGGAGGCAACATGGTTAAGAATAACTTCAAGAACACTTTCTTGTCTTTAGACTATCAATTCAACATTCTGAATGCGATGACAGGCTATAATCCTCATCGTCGTTGGGGTGCCAATATCTATCTTGGTCCTTCGATGGTGTTTAGCGATGTTGATAAGAAAGTAGATTTCGGTGCCAACTTTGGAGGAATGTTATCCTATAGAGTTCTGCCTAATCTCTCACTCTTCTATAGTCACACCATCTATTGGATGCGTGACAAGCACTATAACTCCCCATTGCTTTACACCACGCCGGGTGCAATAAGCAATGCGCTCAATGTGGGTGTTGTTTACAATATAACAGGCTTAATTAATTCTTTGAATAACCGACGTGCAAGTGCCGGTGAAAGAGGAAATGGAAATGGAAATAAAGATGGCGATAGAGATGCAGCCATTGCAAGCTTGCAGCGTCCAGCATTCTTCGACTATGGATATGGTTACGGTTACTTCCCGATGCTCCCGATAAAGTCGAATCTCTCATGGGGTAGTGCTATGCACTTCATGGGTGGAGTATGGGCTACGCCCTTCTTCGGAGTTCGTGCAGGTTTCAACTTTGCGAAAGGAGCCGGTTTGAGCACACCATCAATCGATGGAATTTCCGGACATGAAAAGCTTCACTCGGTCGGATTAGGAACAGTTGCTATCGACGCTCTTGTTAACCCGATAGGCTTCTCCAGGAATTATAATTGGGATACACCTGCCGGATTTAACCTAATCTTGGGTTATCAAACTGGAGCAATGCTCATGAGCGACGCTCAACATCTGGATAAGAGCTTGAGCATATATGTTGACGGATTCCGTGCCGGTGCACAGATTTGGGTACGTCTGAACCGTGACCTACGTTTGAATATCGAGCCGGTTTATTCTACGCTTAATGCACATGGTCGTCTATTCTTAGACCCCAATACAACCACCGTATATCGTAGAATCGAAACCGGTACGAGCACACCACTCCGCGCCGGAAACAACTTCTCGATAAAGATGGGACTCACCGTTATGCTGAACCGCTTGACAGATGCTAACTGGAATGACAGTATTTCAAATCAGCCCACTAAATTCTTCACCGGAGTTGGTGGCGGTTGGAATATCCTCTTGAGTCGTCATCGCCTTGTTGAAAGTGGAGCCAAGCTCAACGGCCTCTTCTTCCTTGGATATCGTTTTAATCAATCGTCGGCAATTCGTGCCGGTTTCGAATTCATATCCGACCGGATGAAGACTCGTTTAGATATAGGTGGAGTAGAACAGTACAGTGATAAGCGTTACAATCTAGGTTTCGTTTCGCTAGCCTATCAGATGGATGTTCTGAGCGCATTCAGAGGCTACGCCCCGAACCGCAAAATAGATTTCAACTTCTTTGCTGGTCCGGCGCTTGCAATGCGTCTCAATGACAACAAGAAGATGGATGCAGCTTTGAACCTCGGTTTCCTAACCAACTACAAGCTCTCCCGCAACGTATCGTTGTTCTATAATCACAACATCTACATGTTCGGCGTCGGCAACGAAGATGTTCTGCCAACAGCAGGAATCCTCTCTAAGGTGACAGCGCTCAACACAATCAACCTAGGTTTGATGCTTCATTTCTAAGAGGAAGTTTAAATACCGAACAGCTATTGTAATAAAGGCCGTCTCAATGAATGAGATGGCCTTTTTGTTTGTTATGCGTGAGAACATCGTCACTCCTACTGGAGGATGATTAGTGATAACGATTCCACACAGGGGTTAATACATGTAGGCTAACGCCCGAGTGGGCAAGTTGTTTCTCGCTATCCACCTTATCCATCCTATCCATCAGGACGAGTAATAATATATATGAATTCGGTTTGGAATACCGGTGGTCCCAGTTTAGGCTATGTGTGTAGCCATTGTACTCCACCGTTCCTCCGAGGCTGAAGCAGATACATTAACCGAGCCACGTGTGTTGATGTTTCTTGGAACATTTTCTGCCGATTATAGGGCGGAAAAACCTACTTTTGCGATGTGTTGAAACAGACTCGATTAACAAATTATTTACATTCAAAAACAGTTTTATTTATGGAAATTAGTGCATTGCAAAAGGAGAGAGCAGGCTATCAACCCAAATTGCCGAAAGCACTCCAGGGTGCAGTAAAGATTAAAGAAGGAGAGCCTACAAAGAGTGTAGACAATCAGGATGATATTAAGAAACTTTTCCCGAACACTTACGGAATGCCGCTCGTGGAATTCGTTCCGACTGACAAAACGGAATCGAAAGCCGTCAATGTGGGTGTGATTCTCTCCGGTGGACAAGCACCGGGAGGACATAATGTGATTTCGGGTCTGTTCGATGAGCTGAAAAAACTCAATCCAAACAATAGATTGTACGGATTCCTCATGGGACCGGGCGGATTGGTTGACCACAACTATATTGAAATCACAGCCGATTTCGTACAGCAATATCGTAACACGGGAGGCTTCGACATGATTGGCTCGGGCAGAACAAAACTCGAACAGGTTGAGCAGTTCGAGAAAGGATTGGAGATTATTCGCCAGCTCGATATAAATGCAATTGTCATCATTGGGGGCGACGACTCGAATACGAACGCCTGCGTGCTTGCCGAATATTATGCAGCGAAGAAGTACGGAGTACAGGTTATTGGCTGTCCGAAGACTATCGATGGCGACCTGAAGAACGACCAGATTGAAACATCGTTCGGTTTCGATACGGCCACGAAAACGTATTCTGAATTGATTGGAAACATTGAGCGCGACTGTAATTCGGCACGCAAATACTGGCATTTCATAAAACTCATGGGTCGTTCGGCCTCGCATATCGCACTTGAATGCGCCCTCCAAACGCAGCCTAACATTTGTCTCGTTTCGGAGGAGATTCAGGCGAAAGACCAAACACTGAACGACATAATTGAACACATCGCCGGCATAATAGCCCATCGCGCCGCACAGGGTAATAACTATGGCGTTGTGCTTATTCCCGAAGGATTGATTGAGTTCATTCCGGCAGTTGGCAGACTAATCCAGGAACTCAACGACCTTCTGGCCTCGCATGGAGCCGACTATAAAGATTTGGAACCGGCGGCACAACGGGAATATATTCTCACCCATCTGTCAGCCGGAAATCGGAGCACATTCGAGACTCTTCCCGAGGGAGTGGCTCATCAGTTGTCGTTAGACCGCGACCCGCACGGAAACGTACAAGTATCGCTCATCGAAACCGAGAAACTCATTTCCGAGATGGTTGGCGCAAAGCTCGCTCAATGGAAAAAGGAAGGAAAATACAACGGTAAATATTCGGCTCTGCATCACTTCTTCGGTTATGAAGGACGATGCGCTGCTCCGTCGAATTTCGATGCCGACTATTGCTATGCTTTGGGTGTATCGGCAGTGCAACTCATAGCCAACGACAAAACCGGATATATGGCTATCGTGAAGAACACTACGGCCAGCACTGACGAATGGAAAGCCGGAGGAGTTCCTATCACGATGATGATGAACATGGAGAAGCGTAACGGCGAGATGAAACCAGTAATTCGCAAGGCTCTAGTTGAACTCGACGGTGCTCCCTTCAAGGAATTTGCCGCGAGACGTGACTCTTGGGCTCGCGAAACTAATTATGTTTATCCCGGTCCGATTCAATATTGGGGTCCGGCTGATATTTGCGACCGAACCACCAAGACACTTCAGTTGGAGCAGGCGAAATGATACGCCGGTTTGTTCAAGCTAAGCAATAAACAAGCTTTGTGTTAAACATAAAAACCTCTTTAGTCAAAATAAGGAGGTTTTTAATTTGGAAAATATGAACAGAACTCTTCTGGCCTTGTGCCTTTTTGCAGTTATAATCCTTTCTTGTAAAGAGCATCCTACAGAGTATCGCAGCATTCCTCGGGAGAAATTGCAGGTAGAGCCTAAGGATTATAAGAAATATGCAGACGAAGCATATGCTTATTGCAAGGCAAACAAAATCTCGACTGATTTCTTTGTGTTGATTGACTTTTCTATTCATTCCGGTAAGGAAGGATGTTCATTTGGGACTTCGGAAAGAACAAAATCACAAACAGCTTTCTGGTTAGCCATGGATGCGGTGTCCAGCCTACGGGGCAGGATTGTTCCAAAGAAAAGCCCATATTCAGCAATCAGCCGAACAGTCATTGCTCTTCGCTCGGCAAATACTGGATAGGAAGGAAGAAAATGCCCAGTCCGAGTTTTGGCGAGAAATATCTGCTTTATGGCAAAGAAAGCACCAACAGCAGAGCCCTAAAGAGAGATATTGTGATTCATCCCTGGTCAATCATCCCCGATGAGAGGCCTTATCCCAACGGAGTACCCGAGAGTTGGGGCTGTCCGGCAGTGTCGCCGAGAGTGTTCAAGATTCTTGATGATAAGTTCCAATCCACAAGCAAGAGTGTTCTCCTTTGGGCAATCTACCCCTAGAAGGAGAAATAATGGTAATCATCCACATTGGGATGATTACCATCATTCACTCAAACCTAATCGGCCTCGTCGAACCTCACCCCCGGACTAAGGGTACCTCCCTCCGGACTAAGGGTACCTTACCCCCGTACTAAGGGTACATCAGTCCCATACTAAGGGTACATCGGTCCCATACCGAGGGTACATCAGTCCCATACTAAGGGTACATCAGTCCCATACTCATCCTACATCACCCCTGGATTGATTAACCATCGAGTTTGAAGTTTGGCCTTGTGATATCAAAACACGCATACTGCAATAAAACAGATTTCGCAAATTCTATTTCGATTATGTCATACGATAAACCTCATAGGAAAAAGCTTTCCGACAGTGTGCATGAACTGCGGAGATGGTTCGGCAGACAACCATCGTCGGTTCGCTGGGCTTGCGGAATCGGAGCAGCTCTTTTGTATTGTGTCGTTTTTTATCAACTGTTCGTGGCCCCGTCGGGATTTCGGTGGCGTGCCATATACGGCGACCCGGATTACCCGGATGGCTATAGTATACACGGGATAGACATTAGCCGCTATCAAGGAAACATCAACTGGAACAGATTGCGAAATGCCATGATAGAAACTGCACCGATAAGATTCGTCATCATCAAATCGACCGAGGGCGACAGTCACCTTGACCGTAAATTCAGAGAAAACTTTATAAATGCCCGTGAAAGTGGTTTCATACGCGGAGCTTATCATTTCTGGAGCAATAATTCGTCGGCACGTCGTCAGGCCTATTTCTTCCTGGCAATGGTAGACTTGCAGCCGGGCGATTTACCTCCGATATTGGATGTCGAGTATAAACCGAAGGATATAACCATAGAAGAATTTCAGCAAAACGTTCTAACGTGGCTGCACATCGTGGAAGACAGATACCATGTTAAGCCTATTCTGTACACTTACTATAAGTTCAAAGACCTGTATCTGTCTGATTCAAGATTCGATGATTACCCCTATTGGATAGCTCATTATTATGTTGGAAAGATGGAATATACCGGGCCGTGGAAATTCTGGCAGCATACCGATGCGGGACGATTGCCGGGGATTGAAGGGTATGTCGACCTGGACATCTACAACGGGAATCTCTACGAATTGCATCAAATGCTTATTCCCGAGCCTATGCGAATTTTAGTACCAGACAGCACCAATCATGATTCTCTTCTTCTCGAACTGGACGAAGTCCGAGATTAGCCGCATACTTTAGCAGCAGAGGAACATCTTCTTTATAGAATCCGCTTAGAATCAAAGTACCTTGGCTAGACATTACGTCGGAGAAAGCACGCATGTCATTTAAAAGAATGTTGCGGTTGATGTTGGCCAAAATATAGTCGAACTTCCCGTCGATATCAGTCAGAACGCTGCAATCTCCCTCCAGAACCTCTATCGAAACATCATTCAGCTCGGCGTTATGTTTAGTGTTTTTCACGCTCCATTCATCGATGTCATACGCCACGACCTCTTTAGCCCCACATTTAGCTGCAACGATACCGAGTATTCCAGTACCGCATCCGCAGTCCAAAATACGCTTATCTTCTATAGGGAGATTAAGAAGAACGGAAACAATCAATTGAGTTGTTTCGTGCGTTCCTGAACCGAAAGCCTGGCAAGGGTCAATGGTAATGGTTATTGGATAATCTGCCCCACTAACCTCATCAACAGATTTTGCACTCCTAATGATGCATTTATCCTGAATCACAATAGGAGAGAATCCAATCTTCTCCCATTCCGAATTCCAATTCTCATCGCCCACCTTTTCTATATTATAAGTGATTGTAGTATCCTCTATCGGAAACTCGTTCAAAGCCTCGTCAAGCTTATCCTTATCAAACAAACTCTCCTGACAATATCCAATCAGTGTACCCTCTTCATCGTTGAACGAATCGAACCCCACGCTTCCTGCAATCGCTGCTGTTAAATCTTTACTGGTTTGTGAATACGGCTCTATTCTAAACTCTATTTGTAGATATTTCATGCCTTGTTATTTTTGTCTTGCAAAATTATGAAAAGTAGGGAAAAGCTATATGGGGCTAGGGAAATTCCGTATATTTGCCCTACTAGTTGTAAATAGTTTTGCGACGAAAGCTTTTAGAATTCCCAATAACATAGTATAAATAAGTTAACAACAACAGGAGATATAATTATGAAACAATTCATCCTTTTTTCAATTCTTGCTTCTTGTATTCCTATAACAATGTTAGCGCAAGACGACTTGTATTTTACTCCTTCAAAGAATAAAACGCAATACTCGCAGAAGAATGTTGATTCCAAAAACTATTACAGTGGAATCAATAAGAGTGAAGATGAATATAATCGTCGCTATCGTCAGGGCGATTCTTACCAGATGCTCGGAAAAGATTCCCTGCAGAGCGATATGATGCAATTCCGCGATGGCGATTCTACTTTTACCGACACAGGCAATCGGAGATATAAACGCTACTATGATACAGATGAAGACGATTTTGCATATAGTCGCCGAATGGGCCGATTCGAAGGTTTCTGGGGATGGTATGACCCATGGTTTATAGGACGTCCCTACTATTATATAGGTTGGCGATACTATGACCCGTGGTATTCCGATTGGTATGACCCATGGTATTATGGATATAGAGGATATTACGGTTACTACGGCTGGACTTCTCCTTGGAGATACAACAGATATGCAGGCTGGAGTTATCCTTATTACTATGATTCCTGGTGGGACTTCTATCCATATTACGGAGGATATTATTACAGCCGGAACTACTATCCAAACGGGCACACTGGAACGGCCAATCATTGGGGAAACTCGTCGTCATATTATGATGGAGCATACAGAGGCGGAAACTTCAGTGGATACCGAGGAAATAACTCATCGGGCTCGCGTTCTACACGCGGATATGTAGAAAGAGATTTCGGAGGTAACAGAAGCTACTCCGATAACTTCTCGGGCTCACGTCAGAATTACAACTCCGGTTCGCGCCAGAATTACGAGGGCAGAAGTTTCGGTACTCGTTCATACAACAACTCGCGTAGCACAGAATCCTATGATTCCCGTTTCGGTGGCTCGCGAACAGAAACTCGCAGTTCGAACTATCAACGCTCCTATGATAACAACCGAAGCAGTTCATTCGGAAGTGGAAGCTCAAACAGTAGTCGGAGCTTCGGTAGCGGAAGCAGTAGCAGTAGTTTCAGTGGTTCTCGCAGTTTCTCCGGCGGCTCCGGCAGTTCGAGCGGTTCGGGTAGTTTCGGCGGTTCACGAAGCGGCGGAAGTTTTGGCGGACGCAGATAGAAATCATTAACTAAATAGTATTATAAATAAATCGATTATGAAATTAAGACACATCTTCATAGCAACGTCATTGGTTGCACTGCCCGTTGTTGCGCAAGAAACTTATGAGAATGAAAGAATCATGGGCGAAGACCTTAACGGAACGGCTCGGTATGTAGGTATGGGAGGAGCTTTGGAAGCTCTTGGAGCCGATATATCGACAATTGGAACTAACCCTGCCGGAATCGGATTATTTCGTCACAGCACTTTCTCGATAAGTGCCGGTCCGGTTTTCAAAAAGAGTGGCAAAGAGTTCAACAGCGGTTCTAAAACCAATTTGAGTTTCGACCAGATAGGCCTCGTGTACTCAACGCGAACCGGAGACAACGAATACATAAACTTCGGATTCAACTATCATAAGGGAAAGAACTTCAACTATTTTCTCAACGCAGCTAATTCTCTTAATGGGAGCTCGCAAAACACACAATCCTACCTCAAAGGATTGTTAGGAAGTGAACTGAATGGTGGATTCAATATTGATAAAATTGAAGACAAAGATGGGAATAAGAGGTACTATGGCTACTTCGACAGCCAGAGCAAACAACTAGCTCTCACATGGAGTCAGCTTGACTATCTATATTGGAACACCATGATTCCTGATGCTAAGAATGGAGATAAGTTCTTCTACTACGACGCGAGCTCTTACGACTTCAATCGTGAGAATACCGGCTATGTTGGAAATTACGACTTCAACTCAAGCGCTAACTTCGGAGACCGCGTTTTCCTCGGATTCACACTAGGTATTAAGGATGTACACTACAATAGCTACAGCGAATATCGTGAACAACTATCCGGTAACTCTGGAAGCGTAACCGTACAAGACCAGCGGCAAATTGTTGGGGTAGGCTACGATGTTTCTTTCGGAGCCATCGTTCGTCCTGTTCTTTCGTCGCCTTTCAGAATTGGAGCCTACATAAAATCGCCCACATGGTACGAGCTCGAAACCAGCAACCAAACCGTTATCCATAATAACGCGACCTCAGGTGGAACTTACGACCATGGACGGGTGTCGAACAGCTACAAATTTAAACTCTGGACACCATGGCGATTCGGTCTGTCGTTAGGACACACTATTGGTAATAAATTCGCAATTGGCGTTACTTACGAATATGAAGACTATAGTAGCACAAACACACGAGTCAACGACGGAACTTATGTAGACTACTACTATGGTGATATCTACGAAACATCTGTCAAGGATGCCGTGATGAACAATCACACCAAAGGCGCTCTCAAAGGCGTGAGCACATTCAAAGTTGGAGCCGAGTTTAAGCCTGTTGCCGACCTTTCACTCCGTGTAGGATATAACTATGTGAGCTCGAAATATTCGGCAAATGCCCAGAAGAATCCATCTCTAGCATCATTGGGAACGAGTTATTCCTCGGCAACCGATTTCACTAATTGGGATGCAATCAACCGTTTCACTTGCGGAATAGGCTATAGAATCAACGATTTCAGTATCGATATGGCTTATCAGTACAGCGCTCAGAACGGAACTTTCTATCCTTTCTCTTCAATGACCGTGGAGGATACAAAGAATAATAAAGTCTACAAGAATACTCCCACACCTACTAAGGTTGAAAACAACCGAGGACAGTTGTTATTCACGTTAGGTTTCCATTTTTAGACGATAGTATTTCCCATTTATTCGGTTACTTCGGTAACCAACTAAGAAACAGGATGCGACTAATAAATTCGCATCCTGTTTTTGTAGTATATACTGGTGTATAAGTCGGTTTTTTGCGTGCTCTTGAAAATGCACACGTGAGCCCGTAAATTTCTTCACGTTTGTATAACTTATTATACACATTTGTATAACTTATTATACTCACTTGTATAACTCATTATACACGTTTGTATAATTCATTATACACATTTGTATGATTCATTATACACCTTGTGCTTTGCCGGCGGACACGTGTCCCCGTAAATTTCTTTACGTGTTGCTTTTTACGAGGACATGTAAAGAAATTTACGGGCTCACGTGTGCATTTTCAAGAGGATGCAAAACGTGAGTTCGGTTTAGTTGTTTTCTAGCTCCGAACTCACGTAATGCTGGTTTATTCTGGACTCGCGTAAGCGTTATTTCACTACGCGCTTTTTGCCATTAATGATATAAACGCCGCGTGGCAGACCGTTGAGCGTCTTGGCTTTGGTGCGAACTCTGGCGCCGCCGAGGTTTATGACATCCAAGAGTGTTTCGTTGCCGTCGACCTTTTCGATAGACGTAACGGTGACTGAAGCGTCGTTGGAGAAGCCTGATTCGTTGACTTCGCCTTCCTTCGAGGTGTAGATGGCGGTAACGTTATAGACGTGGCTGCCGAGGGCGGTTGCGTCTGTGTAAGTGAACTTGTTGCCGTCTAGGCGGGCAATTTGTTTTCCGTCTCGGTAGATGATGAATGCCGTTACGTCGTCGTCGGCTCCTGTGGCGAGTTGCTCGTAGCTAACGTCGTCTACACCGAAAACATAGGCGCCTTTCTTGGGCGTGTTGTGGTGTATGGCGAAGTATTTTGCTCCTTCCGGTAGTTCGATGGTGATGTGCTTCCAGTTTGAACCTTCGTTGAAGGCTACCGTGCCGTCGGCTTGAGCGCCTTGGAGCTTGACGAAGCTTGTTGTGTCTGTGCCTGTCGTGGAATAGAGCACGTCGAAGTACTCGGTGCAGCTCTTGTCGCCTGCACGTGTGGCTATATTCATCACGTAGAATGAAATTTCTTGCTTTCTGCCCGATAGGCGCGGCGATATGAGCCAGTTGTTTTGTGTAACGAGTTTGCGGTCGGCATTGTAAGCATAGATGGCGGCGGCGTATTGGTTGCCCTCGTGAGGGGTTAATCCGGGGTTGACGGTGGTCATGTTTGCAATCCACGAGTTAGGATTGAAGGCTGTGAAAGCAAATGCTTCTCCCTGTCCGGGATAGGATGAAGATGGTTGCAGTGCTCCGGCTGTTCCTTTGTCGCCGTCGATAAGTGTCCAGGGCGACATCTGTGTTGCAAATGGCGTATAGCTTTCAAATCCATCGTTGATTAGTTCCGGTTCGGGTAATACTGGTTGTCCCCAGGTGAGTGTTGCTTGTCCGCCTTCGGCTGCTTGGGCTTGCAGGTTGTTGATGCGTCCGTAGGGCGATGCTATTACATTGATGCTATTTGTTTCTGTGTCGTCGTCATCGGCCGATTCGTCGCCGTCGTATTCAATCATGGCCTTTACGTTCAGTTTTGCTGCCTGTTCGTTTATGGCTACGGATAAGTTCATGCTGACGGTGTCGCCATCGAGAGAAGCTAATGGTTGGTTTATGCTAACAGTGTTGCACGGTTTGTCGTTTGCATAAAGCACTACACGATAAGCGTCGGCCGTTTTGGAGCCGAGGTTCTGTAGCGTCACGGTTACGTTGCCGGTCTTGCCTGCTCGAATGCTTTCTGGTGTTTTTATGCTTGTGGCAGCTATGTTGCGGTCAAGCTGGTCGATTATGTTTATGTTGTCGACGCCGATTAAGACTTTGGAACCTTGGGCCGCACCGCTGAACTTGACGATTATGTATCGTTCTGATGAGAAAGAGGCCAGGTCGACCAGTTGGCGCGCCCATCCGTTCTTATCGGTCTTTGTTAGGTCGTACTCAGCCGCTACGTGGTCTATTCCGTCGGGCGTTTGCACGAGCACTTTCAGCGTGGCTTCGTTGCCCACAAGTGAGTATAGGTCGAAGAAGAGTTTCGGGCGAACTGCTCCCGATAGTGTAACCTTGGGCATGTTGACCGATGTTTCGTCGCCTTGTTGGATGGTGAAAGGAACGGTTGTTCCGGAGTGTTCCTCGCTGTAGTTAGCCCATACCAGGCTGCCGCCGTCGTTGTCGGAGGTGCATCAGTAACTACGCGCCAAGGTGCGGCCGTTTTCCTATTGTTATATTGTTCGTTACCCAGGAGCGATGCAAAGCCGTTGTCTAGCTTCCCGCCTTTCATACTTTCCTTAAAAGGCAGTACGATGCTTGGGCCTATCACCACTCCGCGCGCTGATATGTAATCGCTATGTCCGCCTTCGCCGTTGGCTCTTGCTGCGAACCATGCCAAGGTTTGTGTTTTACCATCTTCGGCTGTGGTGATGTTTGGGTTAAATGGTATGGTTGTGCTTGTTTCGCCTAGCAAGCTAGTTGTGAGCGAGTCGCCCAATTCGCCGTCTACCAGTGAGAAGAACGTCATACTAACCTTCTCCGGACGGAGGAATCCGCCGTTAACACCTGTCGCACCGAAGGCATTCCAGGTTGCATGCAGACTTGTACCTTGGTCAACGAACGATACGCCGGTAGGATTCTTCGGTCTATCCATTCCGATGAAAGCGCGTGTTGTTACCGTGCGTCCCGAATGTCCGTCGAGATATGGCGTAATTGTGTAGGAGTGGAATCCGTTTGCCGGAACATCGTTATCTGTCCACGATACTTTCGCTCCCGGAATCGAGTTCCCGATTCGGGTAACTAAAACATCGTCGCGCTTTACTACAAAGCTGTCTATTCGGGCCAGTGTTGCGCCGTTTATGGTTATGTTAGGCGCAGTGAATTTCAGCGTAGCTTGTAGCGTTCCGTTTTGTCCCGGAATCACGGTTGGCGATTTCACCGAATCGGGTGCAGCTGTGTAGGCCGTCTTGGTGATGGTTATACTGTCGATGGCCACCTGAAACTTTTCGTTGGCGGCGGTGTTGTCGTGGAAACCTATGTAGAAGTTACCATTGGCGTTGGGTATCAAGTCGGCCGTGCAAACCTGCCATTTTCCGTTGGTTTCCGAATGGGCGGGTGTGAATGTTTCTATTAAGGTGTTGGTCATTTGTGCGGGAGTGTCGCCGTTTCCCCATTTCACCTCAATGGTGTTTTTATACTTGTCCATGATGTTGCGTACTCGGAAAGCAACGGTATATACGCGGTCGGTTGTGAGATGTATTGGCGGTGTGATAAGCCAATCGTCGCTGGCTGCGGTGGCATGTCCTTGATTGCTCATTGCGCCATAGCCTGCAACGCCATTGGCCCACCAGGTGAAGCGGTCGTTGTTCGCATCGATAACTTTAAAGAGGGCCAGTGCTGAAGTTCCTTCGAACGTATGATTCCAGTCGGGCTCGATTGCTGCGCCGGCTATCAAAGTCGAGGTGTTGGCCCAACGTCCTTTAGCGTCGCCGCTGATGGCTCTGACGGCATACGTGTAGCTGCCCAATTGAGCTCCCGACACGTCGTCGGTGCACGATGTGCCGCTGATGCCTGTTGCCACTGTTGTGGTGTCGCGTCCTTGTATGCGCACAACATCGTAGGTGAGTGTGCCGAGTGTTCCCTGATGAGTGCCGGCAGTTGGCGCCGTCCATGTTATTGTTACAATACCGTTGGAAAGCGTTGCCGACGGATTACCCACAGTTTGCGGTTCGTCGAACCCCACCCATTTGTTCGTCGTGGCTGCCGGCGACGCCCCATTGGTGTTCGATACGGTCACTGCGAAGGCGTAATCGCCGCTGTGCGTTAAACTGACGGGCACGCTCACTGTTGCACCCGGCTGTGACGTTCCGGAGGTGAGTTGCGAACCGTTGGCAGTGATGGAGTAGTCGATATTTCCTTGCAAGTTGCTTCCGCCAACTGTTTGTGTGGGCATGGTGAAGTTCACGGTGCCGCTAAGACTTGTTCCGCTGAATGCAACCGTTAGGTTTGTAACCGTGGCAGGAGCGTCGCCGCTTGCACTGACCGGCGCAAGCAGCATGCCGAACATCGTGACGTGGGCATCTGATACTTTAGTGGCTGCTCCGGTGGTTAGATTTACGGTGTAGAGGGCTGTGTTGTAGTCCTTATCTTGTGCATACCAGTAGAATGTGTCGTCCTTTGAATCTATTTCGCCCGTCTGGTCGTAAGGGCCACCCCATTCGTCGATGAGTTCAATTCCGGTAGGACCTACGAGTGTCTCGGTGCCATTGATTATAGAGATGTTGTAAAGATTACCGTCGGCCGCGATACCGTAAAGTCTTTTGTCGGCCGTTATGCCCATTGCTACATATCGGCGCGTAGTAGAGCCGAATGTTGTGCGTGTGCGTGTACGATAGTCTACGGTGCCCACCTCGTATTGCTGATTACTTGCCGAGCTGTTGTAAAATTCTCCATAGACGGTGCCGTCTTTGGCTTGTGCTGTTTCGAGTGCGGCTAGCGAGAAGTCGTTATAGCTTTTGCCGCTTCCCGTCCAGGTTGCGAGGTCGTAGGTGTAGAGCGTCAGTTCGCCGCTTCCCACTCCATAACGTTGGAAGTCCACGGCGTATAGTTTTCCGTCGACCACCTGCACACCGTTTTTGGCGATGCGTTGATTTTGCTTGCTCACAGGTGTGAACTCAATATCGCCGGCCGTACTTTTCGGATGGAAAGAGTAGAATCCCCATTCGTCATTGATTTTGATGTTTCCCCAGAGTGTGAGTTTTGGGTCTGCAGAACCGGTTTTGAGCAGGATGATTCTCTGCTGCGGTGTGAGGCTTTGCAGAAGTTGTTTTGATTGCATTGTGCCGGGTTTCACCAGCTTTTGTGCTTGCTGTGCTGCACTCGGTATAGGCTGAAGTAGAGCCAGTGCGGTCAGCATGATTGTTGTTATTATCTTCTTCATAAACTCTTAAAAATAGGTAATTGGTTTCGGCGCAAAATTAAAGAGTTGTAATTGATAGAGAATAAATGCAAGCACAGTTTTTCTATGGTTAATGCAGTTGGATGTGTCTTTCATACTACTGTTTTTAACTCAAAAAGTGTTTTGTATTGCTTTTGCGTCGTTGGCGCAAGCTCATGCATTTTTGTATTGCTTTTGCGTCGTTGGCGCAAGCCTCATGCACTTTTGTATTGTATTTGCGTCGTTGGCGCAAACCCCGTGTACTTTTGTATTGCTTTTGCGTCGTTGGCGCAAGTCTCATGCATTTTTGTATTGTATTTGCGTCGTTGACGCAAACCTCATGCACTTTTGTATTGCTTTTGCGTCGTTGACGCAAATACCACTCACTTCTGAAACCTGATGTAATTACTGCATTTTTAGAATTCCATTAATTTTGCAACAGATTTGCCTCTTATAGTAAGAGACACTTCTAATATACATAATAATACTACTCTTATAGTCCCCAAAGGCTCTGTACTATTTAATCCTAACATAGATAATTATGGAGGATATAGAGTGTTCTTAAAGAAGAACTGGGGATTATGTAAGAATGGGAAATAAGTTCGTTATAATGAAAATTATCCATATTCTCATAGTGATTTCATTATCGCTATTATTTGACTCCTGTATAAGGACATCCGGGTTTACATCAGGTTTTAAATCTTTATCAGAAGAAGAAAAGACAAGAATAATCCCTTTGAGAGATGAAATACAGGATTCAAAAAATATAGACTCTGCTACTCAGAGAATATATAGTATAACCTGTAATCAGCTTCGGAAATACATCAAAGAAAATAATAAAGTTCTTGTCTATGATTGGACACCTTTCTGTAGAAGTAGTTCTTGTATAAATCCGACTTTAATAAAAAGGTTCTGCGATGAAAATAACATGAAGTTCATTTTGATAGCAAACTGTTATACAGGGGTTTTTGAATTTAATAGTAATATAATTCAAGTGTTTTCAATAAATAATGAAGCCTATCGTACTGACGTGAGATCTAGATATAGTCGCCTATTTTATGAAGAGTTGACTGGGATGAAATACAAATCATTGCACTCACTGATATATTTTGATAATGGTTCGTTTGTAGGCTCATACGATAATATATCTGAATTGTATTTGCCCTCAACCTGAATAAAGAAAAGCGGAAACTGATTTTTGATTAAGGCTGGAGGGCGGTCTACTACATAAAATAGTTATAAAGTAAGCCGAGAAGCCACAGAACTAGCAGACGGGATTCCGCATAACAAATAGAAAAAGGCTGGATGCTCAAATTGGAAGCATTCAGCCTTTTTTCTTTGGAGAAAGACGGTAAAGCCTTGCTTTTGCGTCGTTGATGTAAAATTTAATGCAGGATAAAGAAAATGAGTTCTTTCATCAGTTCGCCGGCGCTTGTGCTAGGGTTGTCGAGTCCTTTACTCTTGGCGTCGATTTCGCGGATTTTGGATATAATTTCCATGGTTTTTCTGCTGGGATAGTTTTGCAAACCGAGGGCATAGTCGCGTGCGCCCCAGGCCGTGTGCATGTCTAGTGCGTGTGCAATGTCGGCTTCGGTTTCTTTTTTAGGGGCGTAGTGCACAATCATTAGATTTTGAAAGTAGGCGAAGAATAGGGGTAGGAAGGCGAAAAGCGAACCGGCTTTGGGGTTACTGTCGAAGTATTTTATAATTCGGTTGGCTTTCAGTGTGTCTTTTCTGATAACGGCGTCGCGCAGTTCGAATGAATTGAACTCCTTGCTCACGCCGATTTCTTTTTCAACGAGTTCGGGGGTTATTCGGCGGTCGTTGTCGGGCATGGCTATGAGTAGTTTGTCGAGTTCGGAGGTTAATCGGTTAAGGTCGGCGCCTACAGCTTCGACTATCATTTGAGTTGATTTCGGGTCGATGGTTGCTTGCCGTGCTTTTAGGTAGTTTTGAATGAAGTCGGGCAGCTGATAGTCGCGCAGCTTCTTGCTTTCGAACACCACGCCTACCGCTTGGGCAAGGGAGATTACTTTTTTTCGTGCATCTATTTTTCCGTTTTTGTGGCACCACACGAGTATGGTTGAGTTGACGGGGGTTCGGAGATATTTTTCCAGTGGTTCGAGCGAGCGAACATTCTGTGCCTCCTTAACGATGATTACTTGATGCTCGGCCATCATGGGATAGCGTCGCGCCATGTCGGCAATTTGTCCGGCGGTAGCATCGGAGCCGAAACAAACGGTTAGGTTGAAGTCTTTCTCTTCGGGCGATAGGATTTGGTTTGCCATGTAGTCGGCTATCTGGTCGATGTAGTACGACTCTTCGCCCATGAGGATGTATATCGGTGCGAAGTTGCGGGATTCGAGGCTTTGCATAATCCCCTGGAAAGTTGTTTGTTGTTTTGTTGCCATTTGTTTTTTGTTGTTGGGCGTGGCGTTGCATTTTTCTTGATTATGAATACCTGCTCTTACCTTTGCAAAGGTAATGAAACGAAGATGAACAGCTTGAATCTCCCTTCCTACGAAGCTCGTGTAAGAAGTGTTTCCGGGCGTAGACAAATATTTGATGTTCTGCGGAAGAAATATGTTTCGCTCACTCCCGAAGAGTGGGTTCGACAGCATTTCATTCATTATCTCATCGAACATCTGGGCTATCCGGCAATGCTCATGGCCAACGAAGTACAGTTGCAAATAGGCGATAAGCGGGTGAGGGCCGACAGCGTGCTCTACGACCGGCGTTTGGCACCGCGAATGATTATGGAGTATAAAGCGCCCGATGTAGCGCTCACGCAAAAGGTGTTCGACCAGATTTCGGCTTATAATCTTCTTCTTCGGGTTGACTATCTTGTGGTGACTAATGGTCTTGATACCTATGCCTGCAAGATGGATTATGAGCGAGGCGGTTATTCTTTCATGACTTCTATTCCAACCTATTCCGAGCTTTGAGGATGAACTAAATGACGCATAGCATGCCCTCCCCAGAGGTTGTCGCCGTCGTAGCGGAATCCTGCACGAATGTATAACCGTTCGGCCCGAGGATTGCCCTTGTCGACAAGTAATCCGGTGGGCAATCCCATATCTTTTCCTTTCTTAACGGCCGCTTCGAGGAGCAGTGTGGCTATTCCGCGACCGCGAAAAGCCTTGTCTACACAGAGTGAATCGATGTATAGCTCGCCGGCCGTTGTTTCGTCGGGCATGTCGGAGAAATCGCGCCCGAACGCCTCCCTGGCTCCGTCGACAAACGCACAGCGAAGTTCGTGCAACAGAGCGCCGTTGTAGGTTACGCATATTCCAATCAATCGGCCGGTCTTATCGACGGCAACTAGCGTGTTTAGGAAGGAATATTGCGAGTGTTCGGTTTCTACCAGGCCGGTTATCAGTCGGTGGAAATCGTCGAGCGTATGATTAGGTCCTGCAAACCACTGGCAGCATTCGTGATTCATGGCTTCCATAATCATTCGGGCAATCGCGGGGGCCTGTTCTTTCTTAGCGTTTTCAATTGTAATCATGCTGCGAAGGTAGCTAAAACAGGCCGCTTGAAGCGTCAGAGAAAAAAGCCTTACTTTTACTGCCGAGTTAAGAACATCATATTTCCCCAGAACATTTTAAATCAAGAAAGAGTAATGATTAAAACCATCTTATTCGACCTCGGAGGAGTTATCTACACCGGCGACGTAGACCGAGCTATGAGTCGATTCAGGGATATCGGATTACAGGATGTTGAGAAGCGCCTCAACGCCTATACGCAAACCGGAATATTCGGTAAGCTGGAAGACGGCTCCATGTCGGACACCGACTTCCTCGGCGCACTTTCTACCCTCTGCCATCGCGACATTTCCTGGCAAGAATGTCAACACTGCTGGCTGGGTTACTGCAAGGAACTTCCCGAACGAAACATTGCGCTCTTAGAACGTTTGCGACACGAAGGCTACAGGCTAGTGCTGGCCAGCAATACCAATCCTTTTGTTATGGAATGGATGGAAAGCGGCCGTTTCGACAGTCGGGGCAACGGTATCGGGCACTACATTGACCGCCTCTATGTGAGTTATAAACTCGGGCATCTCAAACCTGCTCCCGAATTTTTCCTCTCCATCCTCGAACAAGAAAACATTGCGCCCGCCGAAGCTCTCTTCATAGACGACAGTCCCGGCAATGTGGCGTCGGCCGCCAAGCTCGGTATAAATACCCTGCTGGCCGAGAATGGGGCCGACTGGACACAAGAAATGCTCAACGAACTCGAACAATTGAAATAGAATAGCCCTATGAACAAGAACGAACAAAAAGAACAGATTCTCATTCGCGTCACCGGACACGACCGTCGTGGACTCACAACCTCCATAATGAGCATACTCTCAAGATATGGTGCGAGCATTCTCGACATCGGACAGGCCGATATTCACGCAACTCTCTCGCTGGGCATTCTCATCCGTATCAGCGACACTAATTCCGGACAGGTGATGAAGGAACTTCTCTTCAAGGCCACCGAGCTGGGAGTGAACATCGGTTTTTCGCCGGTGTCCGACGAAGAATACGAAGCCTGGGTCGACCGCCAGGGTAAGAACCGCTATATACTCACAATTATCGGTCGCTCGCTTTCGGCTGCCAACATCGAGGCCACAACGCATGTCATTGCCGCGCAAGGATTCAACATCGACTCTATTCTAAGGCTCACAGGCAGGCAAAGCATACGTCGGCAGAGTCAGAGCGTTCGAGCCTGCATTGAATTCTCACTCCGCGGAACTCCTAACGACTACGACATGCTTCAAGCCCAACTCATGCAAATGAGCCACGAACAGGGTATCGATTTCTCTTTCCAGAAAGACGATATGTATCGTCGCATGCGTCGCCTCATTTGCTTCGACATGGACTCAACTCTCATTCAAACCGAGTGTATCGACGAGCTGGCGCGCAGAGCAGGCGTGGGAAAGGAAGTGGCCCAAATAACAGAACGGGCTATGCGAGGCGAGATTGATTTCCGTGAAAGTTTCATTCAGCGCGTGGCGCTACTTAAAGGGCTCGACGCCTCTGTGATGGCCGATATTGCCGAGAAACTGCCCATGACCGAAGGAGTTGACCGCCTGATGAGCGTGCTCAAACGTTGTGGTTACAAAATTGCCATCCTGAGTGGTGGGTTCACCTACTTCGGCGAATATCTTCAGCGTAAATATGGCATCGATTACGTCTATGCCAATCAGCTCGAAATCGACCAGAACAACCGTCTCACCGGTGGGTTTGTGGGCGACATAATAGATGGCAAGCGCAAAGCCGAACTTCTAAAACTCATCGCCCAAGTCGAGAAGGTTAATCTCGAACAAACCATCGCCGTGGGCGACGGGGCCAACGACCTCCCCATGATATCCGAAGCCGGCCTTGGCATTGCCTTTCACGCCAAGCCCCGCGTTCAGGCCACCGCCGAGCAGAATATCACCACCATAGGGCTCGACGGCGTTCTATACTTCCTTGGAATGAAAGACAGTTATCTCGGTGAGGCCGGTAAGCTGTAGTTGGGTTCTCCTTTAGTTAACCTGTGCAGACACCCGCCATCCTTCTATTTCGATTTCGGAAGTAACTTAAGCTGAAAAATAAAGGAGAGGACGAGAATTACGTCCTCTCCTTTTTGCATGTGTGTAAGATGTTTTGGCTCTTCGCCCTTTGGCGAAACGTTCCCGCCGTTGGATTCGGCTCGTCG
>NZ_BAKH01000032.1 GCF_000614105.1 Prevotella micans DSM 21469 = JCM 16134 | reverse complement strand
CCCCGTGTCTGTCCGCCTCTCTCTGCCAATTCGGTCTACCGACCGCATAACATATTTCGTCCTGTCATCTGGTGCGGACAGACACGGGGTCTGTCCCTACATGCGGGCTAACGCCCGAGTGGGGGCTCTATTAAACCGAACTCGCGTAAAAATGTTCTCATTCTATATTTGGCGGACCTCGTCACGGTGTGGATATTAACTTAGGGATGAGGTATGACAAACCCCAAAGGTTGAGGGATAACCTTTGGGGTTCGTTTGGAGGGTGAACTGTTTGGAAATGGATGGAAACTCGAGTGGAGATGCTAAAATTCGCTTGTGAAATGGAATTTAACGTGCTCGAAATCCTGTTGAGCCATGGTTAGCATATAGCTTGAATCGGCGAGGAATACATCGCGGCCTTCGGTGTCTTTGGCCATGTATTGATATTTCCGTTTCTTGAAGTTCTCGAGTTCTACCTCGTTGTCGGCTTCAATCCAGCAGGCTTTGTGAAGGTGTACGGGTTCCCAGCGGCACTTGGCATTGTATTCGTGCTCGAGGCGATATTGGATTACTTCGAATTGCAGCTGTCCCACGGTTCCGACAATCTTGCGGTTGTTGAACTGATTGATGAAAAGCTGGGCTACGCCCTCGTTCATGAGTTGCTCGAGACCTTTGGTGAACTGTTTGGATTTCATGGGGTCGTCGTTCTCGATATATTTAAAAAGTTCGGGCGAGAAACTGGGTAGACCTTTAAAGTGGAGGATTTCGCCTTCGGTTAGGGTATCGCCTATTTTGAATTGCCCTCCGCTATCGGGCAATCCCACGATGTCGCCCGGAAATGCTGAGTCGACAGTGCTTTTTCGTTGTGCCATAAATTGTGTGGGCGACGAGAATCGCATGGTTTTCTTGTTTCGTACGTGGAGATATGGCTGGTTGCGCTCGAATTTTCCGGAGCATACTTTGCAGAAGGCTATGCAGCTCCGGTGGTTGGGGTCGATGTTGGCGGTTATCTTGAAGATGAATCCGGTAAAGGAGGAGTCTTCGGGTGCTACGATTCGCTCTTCAGCCTGGGTGGGTTTCGGACTGGGGCTATTTTGACGAAACAGTTGAGTAGCTCTTGCACGCCGAAATTGTTGAGTGCCGAACCGAAGAATACGGGGGCTGTTTGGGCGGCTCTATATTCTTCTATATTGAATTCGGGATAAACGCCGTCGATGAGTTCGATGTCGTTGCGGAGTTGTTGAGCGAAATCGGTTCCGACTTGGTTGTCGAGCTCTTCGGAGGATATTTCTACTTCGATGGTTTCGGTGACGCGTTGTTTGTTTGGGGTGAAGAGGTTGAGGTTTTGCTCGTAGATGTTGTAGACGCCTTTGAAGCGCAGGCCTTGTCCGATGGGCCAGGAGAGGGGCAGGGTTTTGATTTTGAGTTCTTCTTCGAGCTGGTCGAGGAGGTCGAATGGATCTCGGCCTTCGCGGTCCATTTTGTTTATGAAAATTATTACGGGTGTGTTGCGCATCCTACACACTTCCATGAGCTTGCGTGTTTGTGTTTCGACGCCTTTTGCGGAGTCGACTACAATGATTGCGGAGTCGACAGCTGTGAGTGTACGATAGGTGTCTTCGGCAAAGTCTTGGTGACCGGGCGTATCGAGGATGTTGACTTTGTAGCCTTCATAATCGAACTCCATCACTGAAGTGGATACCGATATTCCGCGCTGTTTTTCGATGTCCATCCAGTCGGACGTCGCAGTTTTCTTAATCTTATTGCTTTTCACTGCTCCGGCCACCTGAATTTGTCCGCCGAAGAGGAGGAACTTTTCGGTGAGCGTTGTTTTTCCGGCGTCGGGATGTGAGATGATGGCGAAAGTTCGCCGACGTTCTATTTCGTTCATGGTTTCAGGTTTCTGAGGCATTTTTCTAGACTCTCTTCCCAGTGTGGAATGTGTATGCCGAAGGTGTTTTTGATTTTTGTTTTGTCTAGTACCGAATAGGCCGGGCGTTTTACTGGCGATGGGAATTCGTCGCTGTGGCATGGCTGAATGTCGCAGCTGTTGTTTCCGGCTAGTCGGGCAATTTTCACGGCGAAGTCATACCAGCTGCAAACTCCCTCGTTCGAGAAATGATATATTCCATCGTGTCCGGAAAATTTCCTGTTCTCGATAATATTGAATATTGCGTCGGCGAGGTCTTTGGCATAGGTTGGCGTTCCGCATTGGTCGAACACTACCTTGAGTTGCGGCTTGGTGGAAGTGAGTTGTAACATCGTTTTGACGAAGTTGTTGCCGAACTCACTGTAAAGCCAGGCTGTGCGTATGATGATGTGACTTGCACCGGTTGCGATGATGCGTTGTTCGCCTTGAAGCTTGGTGAAACCGTAGACTCCAGTAGGAGTCCCCTGCTGATTTTCATTGCAAGGAGTGTTGTAAGGGTCGGCGCCGAACACATAGTCGGTACTGATGTGAAAGAGGATTCCACCCACTTTTTTCATTGCTCTTGCGAGATTTTCGGGGGCAGCAGCGTTGAGGGTTTCTACTATCTGGCCGGCTGTTTCGGCCTTGTCTACGTTTGTCCACGCAGCACAGTTCACAACACATTCTATGTTGTTTTGCCGTACCATGTTTTCGATTTCGGTTGGGTTAGTGATGTCGAGCTTCGCATAGTCGCCACACACATCGGTAAACACATAGTTGTCTTTACTTTCTTTCGCTACCAATTGTATTTCGTTACCCAATTGTCCATTGGCGCCCGTTACTAGAATATTCATTTTGATACCTTCTTTAGTTGTCTTCAAATTGCAGACCTTCTGTTTTATCCTTTTGATAATAGTCTGCCAGCATTCCCACTAGTGTGGTTATTTCTTTCATGGCTGAATTAGTTTCCTGACTGATTTCTTTTTTCTGCAGTCGAAGCATCATCACGCCGTAAAGGAAGTCGAAACATGTTTCAATTTCGCTCTCTTTTAGGTGAGCGGCAACATCTTTCAAACGTTCATTGTTTGTTCGTGCCATATCGTCGGCAACCTGCTTGGTTTTACCGCGCAGTTCAACGATGAAAGGCAGCACACGATAGTATTCGGCCGAATAGAAAGGGAATTTCGACGACGCCAGCAACTGGTTGTGCAACTCGGTGAGTTCTTGAATAATGATTTTGTTGATTTGCAGATGTCCTTGTTGGCGACACCCTTCCTCGTTCATCATCCTTACTAAATCACCGAACCAATCTTCTTCGTCGGCTTTGCGTTCGTCGTCATATCCGAATCGGTCTATATATTCTTCCCGTATTCTTGTGAGCGAACATCCGTAAGCCCTAATAATATCTTCTATCTGCCACATGTAGAGCAGATATTCGGCCACGCTTTTTTGCCTCAACTCTTTAGCAATAAACATAATGTTCCGTTCAATAATAAGACGGCAAATGATACAGGTTGAATACTGTACCGATGAGCATAATTAGAGAAAAAAGAATCACAACGGCACCAATAACCTTGTTGATGATGAGAATGCCGTTGACATCGAACTTCTCGCGAATCTTGTCAATAAGCCACGTCAGTCCATACCACCAAAGCAGTGCACCAATCGGAATACAAGCAAACCCGATTATCATTTCCGGAACGCGTGAAGGCTGAACAAAAGCAAACTGCGCGAAAGTAGCCATCATCAGAAAAATAATCAGTGGGTTAGATATGGTGACAAAGAAAGCCGTGACCCCGTTGTGAAGAAGTGTTCCCTTGATGTTACCGCTCTTGTGCATCTTTTTCATCGGATTAGATAAGAAGCAATATATTCCGAAAAGCATCAAGAGAACACTGCCCGATATTTGAAGAATGAACCGATAGGCAGGATTCTGTAGAGGTTCCATTACAAAGCTCATTCCTAAACCTACAATCAAGGCGTATAGAAAATCGCTTATGGCAGCCCCGACGCCAGTGATAAAGCCATACCATCGACCCTTATTCAAAGTGCGCTGAACACAGAGAATCCCCACTGGCCCCATCGGCGCTGAGGCAATGATGCCTATCAGTAAGCCTTTAAAAATAAAATCAAGAATATCTAATTGAATGGGAAGTTGCATGTCCATAATTGATTGCAAAAGTGCGAAAAGATTACCGTATGCACAAATTCGAGATTACGAACCACTCCGCTCTGGCGGCTTTATTACAGAAGCCCATATACGTTTAATTGTGAACATCTACTTAACTTTGCGCGTATAATTTTTCATCATAAAAACTTATTATTTTATGGACGTTCAAGAACTGAAGCCCTTCGTTATAGGTTTAGACTTGGGAGGGACTAATTCCGTTTTCGGAATAGTGGATCAACGTGGACAGGTGTTGGCAACCAACACTATTAAGACACAGACTTACACAACGGTTGAAGACTTTGTCTCAGCAGGCGTCGAAGCGCTCAAACCCATTGTGGCCAAAGTGGGAGGAATAGGCCAAATAAAAGCAATGGGAATCGGAGCACCCAACGGCAACTTCTATAAGGGAACTATCGAATTCGCACCTAATCTGTCGTGGGGACACGAAGGTACCGTGCCATTGGCAGCAATGTTTGAGAAACATCTCAAAATTCCTGTAGGATTAACCAACGATGCCAACGCAGCCGCAATCGGTGAGATGCAATACGGCGTGGCCAGAGGAATGAAAAACTTTATCATGATAACCCTCGGAACAGGAGTGGGATCTGGAATCGTGATAAACGGACAAGTAGTCTACGGTTGTGACGGATTCGCCGGTGAGCTCGGTCACAGTATATTCTTCCGTGGAGGAGAAGGTCGACTTTGTGGATGCGGTCGTAAAGGTTGCATTGAAACCTATTGCTCTGCAACTGGAGTGGCACGTACAGCTCGCGAGTTCCTCAAAAATTCGGATGAGGTATCGTTGTTGCGCGAAATAAAAGTAGAAGACATCACATCGCTCGACGTTTCGATTGCCGCCGGACAAGGTGACAAGCTTGCCAAAAGAGTGTTCGATTTTACGGGTGATATTCTCGGTCAGGCATGTGCTGACTTTGCCGCATTCTCTTCTCCCGAAGCATTCGTATTCTTCGGCGGACTCACAAAGGCCGGCGACCTGTTGATGAAACCTCTAAAGAAATCCTACGACGCACATGTTCTCAGAATATTTAAAGACAAAGCTAAATTCCTTGTTAGCTCGCTCGACGACGCATCAGCCGCCGTTCTAGGTGCATCGGCTATCGGCTGGGAACTCTAAGTCCAGAATAGATTGTTTGCATAATTCTGTTGGTAGAGGGAGGCAAAACTATAATTCCTTGTAAAAGGATATAGTCGCCCCCTCTACTTTTTTATTTAGGGATGGATGGCATGTTGCGCTCCTGAATTTGTCCATTCGGGAATACCTTAAAAACAAACAACATCCCTCTCGCAGCGAAAAACAAACTATTAAAAGCAATGAACAAGTTGCCAAATTCTATTAACACAAATGTGACAGGCAACCTTTCTAAGTATCTTTGCACGAACTTAATTCAAAATGAAAATGAATTCCAGATTATTTTTTCTCTTAGTATTCGCTTCGATAACGACTGCAATTTCTGCTCAAACAACAATCACCGGAGAGGTGCTCGATTCGTTAACGAAAAAAGGCGAACCTTACGCAACAATCAGAGTTTACAAGAACAAGAACAGTGAAAAACCAATCGCTATGTGGGTTACTGACACCGACGGGCGATTTTCTCAAACGGTCACAGCGCAAGGCAATTTCTTCATATCGTTCAACTCCATGGGTCGACGTGAAATCGTACGCCGAATTTCGCTCGGCGCAGACAAGGACAAGGTCGACTTGGGAACGCTACTATTTCAAGATGACACGAAGCAAATGGAAGGGGTCACCGTTGTGGCCCAGAAGCCGCTCGTGAAGATGGAAACCGATAAGATGACCTACGATGTACAGAACGACGTCGACTCGAAAACCAATACCGTGCTCGACATGCTGCGAAAAGTACCCATGGTGACAGTTGACGGACAGGATAACATAACCGTGAACGGGCAGAGTTCGTTCAAAGTTTATGTTGATGGGAAGCCCAATATAATGTTCTCGGCTAATCCATCGCAGATATTCAAATCGATGCCTGCCTCGTCGGTTAAATCAATAGAAGTGGTGACCAATCCCGGTGCTCGGTTCGACGCCGAAGGAACCGGTGGAGTGTTGAACATTATGATGAATCATGTAAACGGACAAAAAACCTTCACCAACGGATACAATGGAAACATCAACGCAACCGTGGGTAACAAAGGCTCGCGCGGAGCAGCTTTCGTGAGCGGGCAGCAAGGTAAGTTTACCTACAGCGTAAACCTGATGTATGGCCGTGGAAAAAGCAAAGACACCGAGATTTTCATGAAAAGAACAGCGCCCGACGGAAGCACGATGGATTACTATCAAACGGCCAGTGGCGAGAATCGTTCACCATGGGCAATGTGAGCCTTGGCTTCGAAATTGACTCTATGAGTAATCTCGGAGCATCGTTCGGCGTGACACGATATGGACTTAGGCACAACGGTTACCCAACAACGAAATACATCGGCGGAATCTATGGCGCCGGATTCCAATACAGCAACTTCACATCCACTGAAACCGACAATAACTCATATAACGGAAGCATAGACTATCAACGATTCTTCAACGCCGATCGAACCAGTTCTCTTGTCCTGAGTTATCTCTTCACAACAATGCCCAACAGCGAAAAAAGCGAGCGATATTACTCCAACTTGCCACCAGGAATACCATTCCCGGTGAGCGACCTCTACTCTGAAGCCAATACGCGCGGAACCGAACACACGGCGCAGGCTGATTTCACAACGCCCATCGGAAAAGGACAAGTCTTAAACACCGGAGCGAAGTATATTCTCCGACTCAACACATCCGACTCCAAATACTACAACGTCCTGGCCGGCGTACAAACCTACGACCCGACAAAGAGCGTGAACTACAAAAACAACCAAAATATACTCGCCGGTTACGCAGAATACACCGCCACAATCGGCAAATTCGGAACCAAGGCCGGCTTACGCTACGAACATACCTGGGAAGATGTGAAGTTCATTCTCGGTTCGGGCTCCGACTTCAAGAAGAACTACGGAAGCCTGGTACCATCGGCCAGCATAACATATAATCTTGCCGCAACGGTGAACATGGGAATAAACTACGGAATGCGCATTACCCGACCCGGAATAAGTTACATGAATCCCTACGTCGACCACTCGGATCCAACCTACATAAAATACGGTAATCCTAACGTCGAGGTTGAAAAGAGTCACAACGTGAGTTTCGTGTTCAACTTCTTCACTCCGAAACTCATGATTAATCTAACGCTGGGAGAGAACTTTGCCGACAACCAAATTTCGGAGTATTCGTTCATGCAATCGGGCACGCTCAACACAACTTACGGCAACATCGTTAGAAGCCGATGGACAAACTTCCACACCTTCGTCAACTACGCCATTACGCCCAAAACCCGACTGATGCTCAACGGCGGATTCGACTACGGCGATATTCGCTCCAATCAGCTTGCTGCACACAACCACGGATGGCAGGCCGATGTCTTCGCAGGTATTCAACAAACTCTTCCGTGGGATATTAAGCTAAGCTGCTTCGCCGGCGGAATGACCAAGAAATACACCCTCCAGGGCTATAGCGGAGGGTATGATTTCATCAGTGCAACCATCGATAAATCATTTTTCAAAGACAAGTTCAGCATAGGTTTGCAATTTATGACTCCTTTCGACGGAAAGATAAAAATAGACCAATACAGTCGCGGTGCCGACTTTGAACAAAGCGTGGACATCATCATCCCGATGCGCTATATCGGCCTGTCGTTCACGTGGAATTTCGGTAACACTAAGAAGCAATTCCAAACACACGAAAGCAAGATTTCCAACGACTTCCAGGAACACAAAAGTACCAATCAGCAAATGGGTGGCGTTGGCACCGGAACCGGCATAGGAATGTAATATTGCCCCTCCTATCAGTCCATTTATTGGTTTCAAAATCAAATATCTGCATGCGTTCTTATCATAGCATGCAGATATTTTTTGTTGATATATAAACGTACAATGTGAGTTCGACTTAAGAACTCAGATTAAGCCGAAATTAAGTTACTACAGCTCTTCGTCAACGAATTGTTCAGCTTGGCGGAGAGTGTCGAGCTTGCCGACGTCGAGAATTTTTAGGTCAGGTTTTTCATAGCCGAGGATATTCAGGCGGTCGGCATAGCGTAGATAGAAAATCATTATCGGGAAAACATTCTCGCGTTCGGCTCGTAGACAATTGAATAACTCCGGTCCCACAACGTGTATTCCGGAGAAAGCCAGAAGATAGTGGTTGTGTTGAAGATAACCGACCTTATCGGGAGCTTCGAATTTAAGTTGTCGAAGGGTAGGATAGGGCGATTTAATCTCGGAAGTTTCGATATTCGTCCAGCCTACGAGTCGCATGTTTGTGTTGAAAATTAGATATCGTTTCGTTTTCCTTCGGCTAACGAGCATACGAACATCTGCCCCGGTGCTGTAGTTATAGAAGTTTTGCAAGTCTACGTTGCTGAGAATATCCACGTTATGAATAAGCACCGGTCGAGTGACGTCCAGGAGTGCGGCGGCCGACTTGATTCCGCCCCCTGTGTCGAGCAGTCGTGAGGTTTCATCGGATATTCTGATGTCAATTCCGAAGTCATGTCGTGCGAGATAATCCTTGATTTGCTCCGAAAAGTGATGAACGTTCACCACGATTCGTTCACATCCGGCAGCTTTGAGAGATTCTATTGTCCGTGCCAAGAGAGTTTTACCTTTAACTTCGACCAGTGCTTTCGGTATGGAATCGGTTAGTGGTTTGAGTCGGGTGCCTTTTCCGGCGGCGAATATCATTGCTTGCATGTTTTGTTTGTCTACTGATGCGTGCAAAAGTAGCTCTTTTGTCTCCCAGAAATTTATCCTAATCAATAGAATCTATCAGTCCAACTCATGGCCTTTCCGCCTGAATTGCCATCCGCATCGGGCAGTTGTGCATGGTTTACGCATTGTTATTTGGGAGATGCAAGGTAGTTGTGCATGCGTTTGCATTGTGATTTGGGAGGTGTAAGGCAGTTGCATATGTTTTTACGCTGTGATTTGAGATGCGCCAGGCATTAGCGCATGCGGTTGCATTGTGATTTGGGAGATGCAAGGCAGTTGTGCATGTATTTGCACTACGATTTGGGATGCGTAAGAGGTAGAAAGTTCTTTAAATATATTCTTGAAAGATATACCCTTGATTTATAAAACTTTATAGAAATTCTTGAAATAGATAATTATAGAGGAAAGTTATTTCCAGAATTTCTTTAAAGAATATTGATTACATTTGAATTGTTTCCAGACTTTCCAGAAAAACATCATCTATGAGATTAGTTGTTTCAGAAATTTCTTGAAATGAATCTTTATTAAGAATAAACATTTAAAGAATATATTTAATATAATATCTAATGCAATTATGTATTTCCGGAATCTATATAAGATACTTTTTTATAAGGATATTCTTTTGCGGAAATTATTTTAATAACTAATTTGTGATATTATTCTTTAAAGGAAGTTCTATAAGGTGGTATTTTATAAAGTTATCTTTTTGTAGAATTGAATGAAAGAGTTAGCCGGCATTTTGCCGTCCTAAAACGCAGGACGACGCTGGGCGGAAAGAAGCTCGCCGTCCAAAATCATAGTGCGTAAGATGATGGAAAGTAGTTCACAGTCTGAAGTCGTAGTGCTACATGAGATGGAATGTAGTTTGTCGTCCGAAAATACAGAACGACATAAGGCAGAAGGTGGTTCGTAATCCAATTGCCTGGCTTGGAATGAGCATAGAGGCAATTAATTGTGCACATCTACTTACTTTTGCGAGTGCATTGTTCAATGCCCACATCTTTTCCCCACGCTTATAATATAAAATAATGAATATGGATTGGATTAAACTCATTTCCAGTAAGAGGCTCGGACAGGAACATCGATACTATGCGCGACGCGATGAACGCTCGGAATTCAAGCGCGATAGCGACAGGCTCATTTATTCAGCGCCTTTTCGTCGGTTGCAGAACAAAACGCAGGTTTTCCCGCTCCCGGGCAGTGTGTTTGTGCACAACCGACTCACACATTCGCTCGAGGTAGCATCGCTCGGTAAGTCGCTCGGCGATGATGTGGCCCACCGGCTTATAAAGGTTCATCCCGAACTAGCCGGAACACTATTCGAGGAGATAGGAACGATTGTACAAACAGCTTGTTACGCCCACGATATGGGTAATCCACCGTTCGGGCACAGCGGCGAAAAAGCCATACGGAGTTTCTTTACCGAAGATTCGGGCGAGAGAGTTCGCCGGCATGTGAGCGAAAGAATGTGGGCCGATCTCACCCACTTCGAAGGTAATGCCAATGCCTTCCGCCTGCTCACGCATAGGTTCCTGGGCCGAAGAGAGGGCGGTTTCGTGATGACCTATTCCTCTCTGGCCAGTGTTGTGAAATATCCCTTCCCGTCGACCGCTCCCGGCAAGCATGGCAAGTTCGGCTTCTTCGCTACGGAGGAAGAAACCTACAGGCAGATTGCCGACGAACTGGGAATCGTTTGCAAGGGACAAAATGTTTATGCGCGACATCCGCTGGTTTATCTCGTTGAGGCGGCCGATGATATTTGCTATGAAATTATGGATATCGAAGACGCGCATAAACTGAAACTCCTTTCGTTCGAGGAGACTGCCGACCTCTTGCTGGGCTTCTTCGACGAGGAAACACGCTGCTCAATACGCCAGAGGATTGTTGAGGAGGGAGTGACCGACGAGAACGAACAGGTGGTTTATTTCCGCGCCTGTGCCGTGGGAAAACTCGAAGCCGATTGCGTGGATGCGTTCGTGGAGCATGAGCGCGAAATTCTTGACGGAACTTTCGAGGGCTCGCTTATCGACCATATTCCCGAACCCGGACGCGGGAACTACAGGCATTGCGCTAGTGTGTCGCTCGAAAAGATTTACAGTAGCCGAACCGTGCTTGACGTGGAGCTCTCGGGCTATAAGATTATGGAAACACTTATGGACGCACTTATCGGTGCAGCTCTGGAGCCGGATAAATTCCACAGTAGGCAGCTCATTCGTCGCTTCTCGAGTCAATACGACATACAAAGTCCCGACATCGAAACACGCATCATGGCCGTGATTGATTACATCAGCGGTATGACCGATATCTACGCCCTCGACATCTACCAAAAAATCAACGGCATCAGCTTGCCCGTCGTTTAAAAGCATCATGAACAAAGCACTCACAGTCTATAAGGCGTCGGCCGGGTCGGGAAAAACATTCACACTTGCGGTGGAATATATCTCACTGCTCATCAAAAATCCCGAAGATTATCAGCACATCCTTGCCGTAACCTTCACCAACAAGGCCACCCAGGAGATGAAAACGCGCATCCTATCGCAACTTTATGGAATCGCAAATGGTCTTGAGTCGTCGGAGAGTTATTTACGCGAAGTGCAAGGTCGAACCGGACTTATGGAGCAAGTCATACGCTCGAATGCCCGACTAGCTCTTTCACTGCTAATCCATCGCTATAGCGACTTCCGTATCCAAACCATCGATGCATTCTTCCAATTTGTGCTGCGCAACATGGCTCGCGAACTGAATCTCACGGCCAATTTGCGGGTCGACCTAAACGATAGTCAGGTTGAACACAAAGCTGTCGACCAGCTCATCGATGGACTCGAACAGGGACAGGATATTCTGCGCTGGATTCGCGATTACATCGACCGAAACATCGAAGACGACCTTGGCTGGAACGTCATCGGGAAAATCAAGGATTTTGGGCAGAATATATTTAAGGATTTCTATAAAGAGCACGAACGCCAGCTCGACGCTCTTTTTGCCGACGATTCGTTTTTCGACAACTACACCAAGGAGCTGCGCGGAATGCAATCCACACTCAAGAAGAAGCTCAACGACTCGGCCAGCGCGATTATCGACGAAATAAAGCACGCAGGGGTCGACGAACCAGGGCTCTTCAGACGATTCCTATACGGATACCTCGTGAAGCAAAGCAAAGCCGAACCTCTTCCGGACAGCACGCCCGGTTATGTGCAAACCTGCATCGAGCAGCCCGATAAATGGACTTCGGGCAAATGTCCCGCCACCGAAAAAGCCACCATCACCGCCCTGGCTTCCGAAAAACTCTCCGCAATGCTTGCCAACCTCGATGAGTACAGGCAATCGGCCGCTTGCAACTATCAATCGGCTAAACTGGTGCTAGCCCATTTGTCGCAGCTACGCCTGTTACATGCCATAGCCGATACAATGAACCGAATCAACCGCGAATCCAACCGATTCATGCTTAGCAACACACAATCTCTGCTTCGCAATATCATCGGGACATCCGACACACCTTTCATTTTCGAGAAAATCGGAACCCGACTTAAGCACATCATGATTGACGAGTTTCAGGACACCAGTCTTGCGCAATGGAGCAACTTCAGAACTCTACTCGAAAACTGTATGGCGCAAACCGGCTCGCGAAATCTCATTGTGGGCGACGTTAAGCAAAGCATCTATCGATGGAGACAAGGCGACTGGCAGCTGCTAGGGAACATCGATCGGAAAATCAGCCCGAATATCTAGATATACGCCCACTCGATAAAAACTTCCGCTCCGAAGAAAACATCGTGCTTTTCAATAATGCATTCTTTAGTCGGGCAATAAGCGCAACCGAAACGATGTTACGAAACGAAGGCTCCAAGCAGGCCGATGAGCTTGCCCAAGCTTATTCAGACCTCGTGCAACAGCCCGTAAGAAAAGGTCGGAAGGGAAGCGTCCGAATAACCCTCCTGCCCGAAAACCCAGCAACATATCGCGAACAAATCCTGTCACAGCTCGTTGAAACCGTGGAAGAACTCCTCAGCAAAGGCCACCAACAAAACGACATCGCAATTCTCGTACGCTCAAAAAGCGTTATCCAAGACATTGTCGAAACCTTTCTACAGCAACTCGGCGGCAAGGCAAACATCGTTTCCGACGAGGCTTTCCGACTCGACGCATCCCTTGCCGTGACCGTCATCATATCCGCCCTAACCCTACTCGTTAACCCCGACGACAATTTAACCCGCGCCAAACTAGTAAAGCTATATCGCCAGCAAGTGCTTGCCGAACCCGTAACCGACAACGAACTGCTCCTGACCGATAACAACCAGCGAACACAGCTCGACAAATTGCTCCCAGAGAAATTCACCCACGAACAAGCCAAGCTCATAGGACTACCGGTTATAGACCTCATCGACCGGCTCATCGCAATCTTCAACCTCGACCGACTGGAAGGTCAGAGCGCCTACATATGCACATTCTACGACACACTGGCTGAATACCTCCGCGACAACCCCGCCGACATAAACGAGTTCCTCGACAAATGGGATGAAACACTCTACAGCAAAACAATCCAAAGCGACGAAATCGAAGGCATACGCCTCATAACGATCCATGCCAGCAAAGGTCTCGAATACCCCAACGTCATAATACCATTCTGCGACTGGAAACTCGAACCATCAGATACTATATGGTGCCCAGCCCACCAAAAGCCACACCCATTCAACGCACTGCCAATAGTACCAGTCGACTTCTCAGCTAAAAAGATGCAAGGCACAGTCTTCGAATCCGACTATCAGGAAGAACACTTCCAAAAAACACTCGACAACCTCAACTTGCTCTATGTAGCCTTCACCCGAACCACCCAAAACCTCATCATATCCGGAAAAAGAGCACCCAAAGTCACAACCACCCACCAGAACCGTTCACGAATCATCGAACAAATACTACCCGACCTCGCCCAACAACTTCCCGAAGCCACGCTCATTGCCCCCGAATCCCCCCAAGAACCAATCGAATTCCAATTCGGCCAGCTCACCCACGCCCCTGCCCCCATCATCCCCACAACCTCCGCCCCTCAAAACCCATTTACAGCCCCAATCAAAACCCAGCTCATCCACATCCAGACCTTTCCACAAGCAGCAACATTCAGGCAAAGCAACCGAAGCCGACAATTTGTTGAAGCCAACCCAGATGCCCCAGAAAACCAATATATAAAAGTGGGAAACGTACTCCACCAAATCTTCGCCGACATACGAACCGAAGCCGACATCACCCCCCACCTAAACCAACTCCAGCAAGAAGGCATCATCTACAACGACGACATCACCCCCGCGCAGCTCACCACCCGAATCAGCAAATCCCTGCAAAACCCAGTCGTCAAAAACTGGTTCTCACCCAAGTGGCAACTCTTCAACGAATGCACAATTCTCCAATACGACCCCACACTCGGGCGCGCCGTTCAGCACCGACCAGACAGAGTCATGACCGACGGCAAACAACACATCATAGTCGACTTCAAATTCGGCGCCCCACACCCCAGTCACGCCCTTCAAGTGCGCCGTTACATGAACCTGCTAGCCGAGATGGGAAATACCAAAATCAAAGGCTACCTCTGGTATGTGATACGCGATGAAATCCAAGAGATATCGCTCCCATCAGACGAAACCTCGGAGTGATTGCAATCAATCCGTCAGCCGAACGAAATAGTGGACAAAATCCCCAAACATCAAAAAACAAACCCAACATGAACACATTCCTCGAACAAGTAGCACGAAACATCATCAGCAAATACGGTACAAACCTAGCCCGAATAGCAATAATATTTCCAAACAAACGCGCCGCCCTCTTCCTGAACGAAACCCTCGCCCAGATAGCCCAAAAACCCATCTGGAGCCCAGCCAGCATAACAATATCCAACCTATTCCAGCGATACTCAAAACTAACCCTCGCCGACCCAATCGAAACCATAGCACTACTGCATAAAATCTATAACCAAATAACAGAACGAAACGAAACCCTCGACGAATTCTACGGATGGGGACTCGTCATGCTAGCCGACTTCGACGACATCGACAAAAACCTCGCATCACCAAAACAAGTATTCAAAAACATAAGCGACCTCCGCGAACTCGATAACATCGACTATCTCACAACAGAACAAAAACAAGAACTAAGCAAATTCTTCGCAACCTTCACCGACAACCCCTCCATCATCCGCGAACGATTCCTAAACCAATGGAGCAAACTGCCCCAAATCTACAGCGCCTTCCAAAACGAAATGCGCACACGAGGCCTGGCCTACGAAGGAATGCTATACCGAGAAGCAATCCAAAACACCGAACTCTGCACCGAATACGAAAAATACCTCTTCGTAGGATTCAATGTACTGCAAAAAGTAGAACAACAACTCTTCGACAACCTACAAAAACAAGAAAAAGCCGAATTCTTCTGGGACTACGACGAATACTACCTCAACCCCAACAACGAATCAGGTACCTACATCCGCCGATGGCTCTCACGCTACCCAAACGCCCTAGCCTCCGACCCAAACCTCCCAACCAACTTCTACAAAACCCTAGCCCAACCCAAAAACATCCAATTCATATCCGCACCAACCGAAAACCTACAAGCACGCTACACCACACAATGGCTACGTGACGGAAAAAAACTCGCCCACGGACGTGAAACCGCAATCGTACTCTGCAACGAAACCCTCCTCCCAACCATAATACACTGCATTCCACCCGAAGTCGAAAACCTAAACATCACAACAGGCTATCCACTCAGCCAAACACCCATCATGTCGCTCATCACCCAGCTCATCGCCCTACAAACCGAAGGCTACTCAGAACGCCAAAAAGCCTTCCGAACAACCCGAGCTAACAGCGTTCTGCGCCACCCCTATGCACGACTCATAGGCCCAGAAATCGAAACCCTCAAAAACCAAATCAGCCAAAACCATCTTTACTACATCACACCACAACCAAACACCATCCTCCAACCACAGCCACACACACCCGACAAACCATCCCCCCTCCTAGCATATCTCGCACGAATAACCGCCACCATAGCCCGAAACGGAGCCGAAATGAAAGACCCACTATTCGACGAATCGCTCTTCCGAATGTACACCCTCCTAACACGAATCGAAAAACTCATAACCAACCAAACCCTACAGGCCGACCTGCCGATTCTTCGACGACTCATCAACCAGCTCGCCGCAAACACAACCATACCCTTCCACGGCGAACCCATCCAAGGCATACAAATAATGGGAATGCTCGAAACACGAAACATCGACTTCCGACACATCCTCATACTCTCATGCAACGAAGGAAACATGCCAAAAACAACCAGCGACACCTCATTCATACCACACGCAATCCGAAAAGCACACAACCTAACCACAATCGACCACAAAGTAGCCATCTACGGATACTATTTCCACCGAATGATTCAGCGCGCCGAAACCATAACCATACTATACAACAACTCAACCCAAGGAACACGAGAATCCGAAATGAGCCGATTCATGCAACAACTCCTTGTAGAACTCCCCACACCAATCCAGCGAAGCGCCCTAAAAGCAGGCCAAAAACCCATATCACTCACCGCCCCCACAATCGAAAAAGACACACGCGTCATTGAAAAGCTCGCCCAACTCAACCGAATATCCCCAACCGCCATCAGCAACTTCCTGCGCTGTCAGCTACGCTTCTACTACCGATACATAGCCCAAATAAAAGAACCCGACGCACCCGCCGACGATATCGACAACCGCATCTTCGGGAACATCTTCCACCAAGCCGCCCAGCTCATGTACGAAACCCTCCTCCCCCGACAAATCATAACCCCCGACAACATCCGACAACTACTGAGCAACCCCCAATCAATCGACAACATCATCGACCAGGCCTTCGCCACCCAACTCTTCCGCCAACCACCCGGACAAACCACCCGCCCAAAACTCAACGGACTCCAGCTCATCAACCGCGAGGTAATCAAAGCCTATCTCCTTCGCCTCCTCCGAACCGACCTCCGCGTAGCTCCCCTTCGCGTCATAGCCCACGAAGCTCCAGTCAGCACACCCATCACCCTAACACTCGAACCCGACAGCCAGACCAACAGCTCCCCAACCCGAACCATCGAACTCTACGGACGAATCGACCGCCTCGACGAAATAAACATCGGTACACCCGAACAAATCCTGCGTGTAGTCGACTATAAGACCGGCAACAACCCCGCACAGCCACTTAAAACTGTCGACGAAATCTTCGCCCCCGAAAACATCCACACTAAAAAGTCAGACTACACCCTCCAATCCATCCTCTACAGTCTCCTCCTCACCTCTCAAACCTCTGTAGACAACTCTCCTATCCCCAAGCCACCCATCCGTCCCCTCCTCTGAATCCCGATATTCATTCACTCAATCCCGAATCTCGTCCCGTGGCCCCCGCCCTCCTATTTATCCAACGCGCCGGCTCGCCCGACTACGACCCCATCCTAAACTTCGCCGGTTCCCCCCTACTAAATTCTCTCGAACTCTCCGAGGAATTTAACGCCAACCTAACCGCCACTCTCCAGAACATCTTCAATCCCTCACTCCCCTTCGCCCCCACTCCTCGCCTTACCGACTGCAAGCACTGTCCGTACCGCACCCTTTGCGGCCGCTAACATCCCCCTTCGCCCCATCCAATTAACACAGAACGACGCTAATAACCAACTCACACTTAACCCTATTTCTACATTAAATTAACGCGAGTTCAGTGTAAACCGAACTCTGGCTCAACACTCGAGAGCCAATGCCAACTCGGTTATCCCCGACAGACCTGGAAAAGATTATTCCAATCGTCCGGACTAACAAATACGCAGCCAGTCTCTACACATACTCAATCGGTATCCGTATGCCCGCGCCTTTTAAACCTAATACACGTTAATCAACTCCCGTATCCCTCTTTGATTACTCATAGACTCTCCTTATATTTGTAACCGAGAAATCGAATTATCATCACGATGAAATAAAATTATCATCACGATGACACATTCGTTTCATCATGATAAAAAAATCGTTTCATCATGATGATAATTCAGTTTTCTTGGTATGCCTATGATACAACTCCCTATGTAAAGAAGACGAAAGTAGTATATAAATAAAGCAGAAACCGTAATCCCACCCCCGCACATCCGCACATAAAGCAAGCTCGGACGGGATTCACTTAAAAATCAAACACAATGGCAGTACCCTACAAATTACTCCGAACAACAGGCTCCCTGGCTAACAAAAGCACCCTAAAAGTGGTGCTCGATGAATACGGTACCGTTGGAATAGCCACCCTGGCCAAACTCATCGATAAGGCAACAACAATGACTAAGGCCGACCTTGTGGGAGCTCTCGAAGCACTTAAAACAGAGATGGTTAATCAACTCATGGATGGCAATCGCGTTCATCTGCCCGGACTTGGTTATTTCTCGCTCTCCGTAAAGGGCGAACTCTACGAAGACCCGCGCAGTCATAAGTTCAGGCTTCGCAACGCATACGTCAGAACGGTTAATTTCCGCCCAGACAAACAACTGCTCAAGGAGCTGAGCTACGCCAGGTTCGAGAATAGAACTTACAGTTCCGAAACTTGTACCATGCCCACAGATGAGGAAATTGCCGCCGCCCTTGCCCATCTTTTTGCTGAGTCGCCCCTTATTCTCGTGGGCGATTTGCAATCGGCCCTTCATATCTCTCGTCCGATGGCCTATCGCCTGTCCCGTCGCCTCGAATCCGATGGCAAGCTCCGTAATGTCGGCTCCCGCTATCGCAAGATGTTCGTAAAGGGCGAGAGGTGATTAGCAGCAAGCAATATAAGATATATAGCATTATGGATATTCATAGGGATAAGTATTGGCATATACAGATGTATAAACCTTATGGAGATAAGGAAAAAGCAAGAATAGATTCCAAGAAGATGTTAAAGAGGGAGGAGCCTATTATTGGAGTCGGTGAATGGGACAACTATCAATGCAAAAACTTTAAGTATAAGATTAAGAATGGTGATATAGTGCTTGTTCGAAAAGGGCATGAAGCTATTGCTTTATGCCAGATTATTAGTGATAGCTTTACTAATAAGGAGCTAACCGATGAGTTTCTTCATAAAAATTTCAGACGGGTCAAAATATTGGCGTGGGCAAAGGATTATAAGGAACCTCCTCCTCCTCGCCTCTTCAGTCAAGGAACTTTTTCCTCATGCAGTAATAGGACAAAACGATATAAATACATTAATAATTGGTTAAAACATATAGACAATATGGGATTTACAAACAAATGTGCACGCCTATTAGAGCGCAAGCGCAATATAATTATTCAAGGTGCGCCGGGAACCGGTAAAACTTATAATACGGCCAGTATAGCCTGAAGGTTTTGGGCGTAACTGATATAGATTTAACAGACCACGAGACCGTGATAAAGCGATATAAAGAACTGACGGGTAAGCGCATCTTCTTTACTACGTTTCATCAGTCTTTAGATTATGAAGACTTTGTTGAGGGGTTAAAGCCGCGTGTGCGAACAAATGAGCAAGGGGAAAGCGTCGGCGTAACCTACGAGCCGAAAGACGGAATCTTTAAGCAGGCCTGCCAAGCTGTAACGGAGGACGAAAGTAAAGATATAACCGAATGTATTAACGATTACTTACACCATAAGATTAACGGATTCGAGAACAAGAGAGTGATTCCTACAATTACAGGAAAATCTTCGTTTTATGCTTGGTGGGAGGAGGGTAATACTACCATTAAATGCAGAAGTACACATTCAACAATCACACATGACGAAACACATAGTCCATCACCTCTTAATATAGAAAAAGTAAAACTTCAAGCTATAGGAGAAGGAATGGAAAACAATTGGCCTGCATACGCCAAGGCTTTCATTGAAGCTGTAAAAGAGGAATACAAAATACATGGCAACAACAAGGTTGTGCTCATCATTGACGAAATAAACCGAGGCAATGTTGCCAAGATCTTCGGCGAATTGATAACGCTGTTAGAAATTGATAAGAGGGAAGGAAGCGAGCATCCTATTCAGGTTACTTTGCCTTATTCCAAGGAGCTGTTCAGTGTGCCAAAAAATTTATATATCATCGGCACGATGAACACCACCGACCGCAGTACGGGCACGATTGACTATGCATTGCGCCGGCGTTTCGCTTTTGTTACATTAAAATCTGACAGGTCGGTTATAGAGAAACATTATACCGAGCCTACACTAAAGAATCAAGCGCTCGCATTATTCAATAACATTGAAGAATTCATCCGGAAAAAGCAGTGTGGAGACTTAGGTATAGATGATTTGATGGTTGGTCATAGTTACTTTATGTCCGCTTCAGAAGAGGAGCTAAAAGACAAGATGGACTATGAAGTATTGCCACTTATTGCAGAATATATCAACGATGGTATCTTAAACGTGAGCAGCAAAGAGAAAGAAACCGCGTTTAGGGCCTGGCGCAATTTGCAGCTGCTACGATTGAAGAAGTCAACGAAGAAGAGGAGCAAGAGGGAGAATGAGTGTGATACTGCTTCAAGAACATGGACAATTGCCTGTCAGTAAGAAGGAGGACAAATATGACAGGTTGGAGCTTGTTGAATGGTGTAAGCGCACGGACAATTTGCCTGAAGCCTATTATGCTTCATACAAAATTGGAGCAGAATGGATCGATGAGCAAGAAAGTTTGATTGTAACGACAAAGCATAAGATGGAGCAGATCGACTTCGTGAGGATGTTTATGACCTGCTTTACTTCTGACTTATCCTTAGCGTCATTCTCTACTATCTACGAGATATACATTGACAAGCCGAGCATAAAGGCGCCTGCGCTTCAAAGTGTCGTAAGTCCGCTACTTGTGCTACACTTTCTTGGCGTTGTAAGCAGAATTAGGGAATTGAAGAAAGGATACGTCAGTCGAAGTGAGAACCTGAAGAAGGTTAGAGGACGCATTAGCATCTTGAAGAATGAGCGACAGAACATTGCTATTAGGCGCTACGATAGGGTTTTCTGCGAGTATGACGAATATTCGGCCGACATCCCGGAAAACAGACTGATAAAGAAAGCACTCTTATTCTCTCAGCGCTTGCTTCAAGGCTTAAACGAACGGTCCGCAGCTGTAGCAAAGTTGCGATTGAATAAAAGTCTTGCACTGTTTAGTGAGGTCAGCGACAAGGTTGAAATTAAACAAGTGAAGCGACTACGCGCTCACAAGTTGTTCACAAATTACAATGAGGCAATTCGACTGGCAAAACTAATCCTTCGACTCTTTGATTATAACATTAGCAAGGTAGGTAACGATGAGGGAAAAGTCGTTCCATTTTGGCTTGATATGTCGCTACTCTATGAGCATTATGTATATGGGCTGCTTCACGAAGCCTATCGCGAGAAGATTACTTATCAATTTAAAGGTAAGACGGGATTTCCTGATTTCTTGTATAAGTCTAAAGAATACAAGGCCATCTTAGATACAAAATATATTCCGAAGTATGAAAATAAGCCCTTAGATAAAGATGTCATTTGGCAGCTGAGCGGCTATAGTCGTGATTTGTATATTCTGAAGCACTTTGGTTATAAGAATATAACTAAAGAAACAACCCTATCACCCGTACCTTGTATCATTATATATCCTAAAGAAGGGGCGCTCGATAAGTTGGCATGTAATCCATTCTTGGACAAATCACTTGGCACATTATGCGGTAAGGCTATAGATGGCCTCTTGCTATTCTATAAAATATGCGTTCCGTTACCAGTGCTCTCTGATAATCTATAAGGCGCAAGCAAAAGCATTATGGCTTTTGCTTGCGCTGTTTGCGCTCAAAGCATAGGCTTTCGGATGCGGTCTGGGGGAGACACTCTTACCAACCGATGGTCAACCCGACAGAGAGAGCCGGCTCGCCTTTGTAGTAGATTCTTGAGCCGCTTAACGTAAAGGTGGAAATGGGCGAATAATGCGCAGCAGCATAAATACCGAAGTTTTCGCTGAAATGATAGCGTGCGCCGCAACCAATGCCGATGGTTTTAAGACCTGCTAAAACGCCAGTATAAACGTCGAACCGAGAGGGCAGTCTGAAAACTTCCGACCAGTGGAAATTGCAGTGGAATGATGCGTCGTAGGCGTCAAGGAACTTCCCTTCTTCGTCGGGCTTATCGCCGGTGAAAAGAACGTTGGCTTGTATGCCCCACGAGAGATAATCGTTGAAACCTTCTTCATAGCCGAGCTCTACGCCCGATAGCTTGCCGATGTGCGAGTAGCCTACATATACTCTATGGTCGTCGGCGCCATCGAATGCTTGCGCCCGCATCTTCTGCGATACTAAGAGGGCAACTGCGATAATGAAAAGCAGCCGAATGGAAAATACTTTCTTCATGATGATGAGTTATTTAATTGTGTATTTCGTGATTGAGAATACTTTGCGCCGTTCGCCCGTCTCTTTGTTCTTAACTATTTGCGTGCCGTACACAATGAAGTTATCGTCGTACCAGTGAAGTGAGTTCGAATTTCTCACCTTCTTCACAGTTTCATCGGCATCGTCGGTTTCCAACCGTTCGGTTTTACGGTCCTTCAAGACGCTACCGTCGGTATTTCTGAAGAGTTTAGACACTAGCCATTTCCCGTCGGTGAAAATCAACTTCACATCCTTTCCCATCATCGTGCATGATATAAACCGCTTAACGTACATCGGTCGGTTGCCGGGTTCCATCTTGAAGCAATTGTCCCAGATGAGCTCCCCCTGCTCGTTGAACTTGGCCAGAACGGCGTGCGTATAGGCATATCCGTTAAAGACAGTGGTTACCATGTTGCCTACGCGAGTAGTGGTATAGGTGGGATAGAAAGCTTCGCCGAGATAGAAGTAGTCGGTGCCATCGGTCATGACGTGATGCGAGGCCATGAGATACTTCAGTGAATACTCTTTGCCTGCTTTAGACATTGAGATGGTAATAAGTCGTTCGGGAATATCCTTTGTTAGATTGTTCTCGCTCAACTGGTTGCCTTGCATATCGAAGCGCACGAGATATATATCCTTTACGGATGGTATTATATTAAAGTTCGAACTGAAAGTTATTTCAAAGGCAGACCCAGAAAATTAAACAGCATTTAATCACTTATACTTAACGTGCAACAGCTTATTCAGTGTTCTATAGGGAAATATCTACCTTTGCAAGCAAAGCAAACAAACAGGATTAATTTCTATTATGGCTCAGAAACGAAGAAAAACCAAATTCACTCATACTCTTTTTTTCAAGGTTCTTTGCGGGGCAGCAATGATTGTCGTCATGGGATTGATATACTATTTCGCAATAGCCGAAGATAAACCTGCACCAACACAGGAGGTGCTCGAAGAAGAACTGCAGCGTAAGGCCGATTTGGATACGCTCGACATAATCGGTAATTATTTATGGCCAAACATGCGCCCGTCGAAAGAAGATTTGCTCACCACCGAAGAGAAAACTAAAGACGAAACCGATTCAAGAACCGGCAATGAAGCAACCTACAGTAAGAAGAATCCTGAAAGTGAAGGAGCATCGAAAGCCGCTCCTGTGCCTGAGCCTGCAACCGTACCAACGCAGCCGCAGGACATTCAGGTGAAATCGGCCGCCCCATCCATAGAAAAGGTGACAACCCCACATATCGAACAAATTGAATAATAAAGGAGGTATCAATAATGAAAAGATTATTTGTTTGGCTATTATGCGCCGCCGCATTGGCGGGATGTGCCGAAAAGTATTACGACTCGATGGGTAATCCGATTTCCAAGGCTCAAATGGAGCAATTCCGTACGGCTGCCGTGCGAGGCCACTTGGAAGCGAGGAGATATAAAGTTTTCGTAGATAGAATGTATCCCTTGCGCGGTCCATCGGTGATGTTGCGTGAAGACTGGGGAATGGAAGTTAGTCGCGATTCTGTTGGGCTGTTTCTGCCATATTTCGGGCGAGTATATCAGGTGCCTTATGGTCGCGGACAGGGGTTGAATCTTGTTGCGCCGCTCACATCTTATCGCGAAGAACCAATAAAGAATGGAGTTAGAATTATGATGTCAACCCGTTCCGACCAGGAGAGCTACCAGCTCGTTATGGAAGTGTTCGATAACGCAATTATAAACCTCTCGGTTATACCCAGCGGAAAGGATGTAATACGCTTCACTGGCATGATGGAATTGCATGACGTGTTTAGTATGCAGAAAAATTGAACTTTATAAAACGTATATATGATTGAAATAACAGACAAAGTCTACTACGTAGGCGTTAACGACCGCAATAAAGCGCTCTTCGAAGGCCTGTGGCCGCTACCGAACGGTGTGAGCTATAATTCTTATCTTATCGACGACGACAAGGTATGCCTAATAGACGCAGTGGAAGTCGACTTCTTCGTGCAGTTCATTGAGAATGTCCACGAGGTTCTGGGCGATAGGAAAATAGACTATCTCGTGATTAACCACATGGAGCCCGACCATTCGGGCGGTTTGGCTCTGCTTCGGAAATATTATCCTGATATTCAGGTCATCGGAAACAAGAAAACCTTCGATATGATGTCAGGATTCTACGGCATACGCGAAAATACTCTCGAAATAAAGAACGGCGATACGCTCGACCTCGGGCACCACACACTGCGCTTTTTCCTCACGCCGATGGTACACTGGCCCGAAACAATGATGACTCTTTGCGAAGGGCAGAAGTCGATACTCTTTTCGGGCGATGGATTCGGTAGCTTCGGCGCTCTCAACGGTGGACTTATCGACAGTGAAATAAACACCGATTGGTGCTGGGACGAAATGATGCGCTACTACTCGAACATTGTTGGCAAATACGGTATTCCGGTGCAAAACGCGCTCAAGAAACTTGCCGGAATTCACATTGACTACATCTGTTCTACCCACGGACCGGTGTGGCACCAACATGTTGAGAAAGTCGTTGAGATGTACGACCGCATGTCGAAATATGAGACTTCGTCCGGCCTCGTTATCTGCTACGGAACCATGTATGGCAATACCGAACGTATGGCCGAACATATTGCTCGCGCTGCGTCGCTTGCTGGAGTGAAAGACATCGTGATATACAATGTTTCCAAAACTCACCACAGCTACATTATTCGCGATGTGTTCAAGTTCCGTGGACTCATTGTCGGCGCTCCAACATATAATACCGGGCTTTATCATGAGATGGACGTGCTCCTATCCGAGATAGCTAACCACGATGTGAAGAATCATCTAATCGGATGGTTCGGCTCCTATGCCTGGGCTAGTAAGGCCGTCAATGCAATCGGCGAATGGAACGAAAAGCGGCTACACTTCGAACAGGTGGGCGAACCTGTTGAGATGAAACAGGCTCTAACACCCGAGGTTAAAGCGGAATGTGAACGCCTTGGTCGTGAAATGGCGCTCAAACTGCTCCAGGCCTAAGAAGGCTTATGATTATACAAATGAACACTGCCAGCGTGCAGTCGCAGGTGATTAGTTTTCTGCGATTCCCTTTGGTAGTGTTCGTTCTTTTTATCCATTCGGATTTCCGAGGAATTAGTTCCGCGTGGAATCCGGCCTTGCTCGACACTCCATTCCTTCATTTGGCCAGTATATCGTTGTCGTTAGGAAATATAATAGACTTCCTGTCGGGTTCGCTTGCTCCACTTGCGAATCCGTTTTTCTTTTTCATCAGCGGACTCTTGTTCTTCAAAGGTTCGGACTTTTCGAAGAAAGATTATTTTGATAAGTTGCGTAGCCGTACTCGCTCGCTCCTCGTGCCCTACGTTATGTGGAACGCAATATTCCTTGTGGCCCTTTTCGTAGCCGAACAACTGCAGTCGGGATGGACTTCCGCCATCGGCAAACCTATCGCTCAATTCGGGATAACTGATTTCCTGCTTTCTTTCTGGGACATTAGTCTTATCTGCAACCAAGGTGGAATAGCTGCACCTTTGGATATAACAATGTGGTTCGTGCGCGACCTGATAATTCTAGTCATTCTTTCGCCCGTAATTTTCTGGAGTCTGCGGTGGTTATCGTCATTCAAAAAGCCGATAGCTATCATTGTTCTTTGTGCCTTGCTTTTAGCGGCCGACCATATTCCCTCCGTCCCCGGACTCAATCCGCAGGCTTTCGCTTTCTTTGGCTTCGGAGCTTATTTCGGAATCAACAAAACCGACTTCACCGCCCTGTTCCGTCCCTTCTTACTGGGTGGATTGTTGTTTGCGATATTCTTCAAACAGTTCGGTATGTACAATCTTATGTATGCCGCGCTCATCGTGCTATCGATATCTCTCGTAACACGCACGATTCAAAGTGGACGTTACAAGCAGCTACCTTCCATCCTCACCGATGCCTGTTTTTTTGTGTTTGCTTATCATACATTGGCTCTTGGGATTATTATTTCGCTTTTCAAGTCGGGTATTCTCAATCCGTCCGGCAACGTTCAAATGGCGATTTGCTATTTTTTCACTCCCGCAGTTCTCTTTCTTGTGGGCGCACTGTTCCACTGTATTCTGAACCGTTTTTTCTCATCGCTCCTCTCGTTGCTTACAGGCGGACGAAGTAGTAGTTGAAAAAACAATTCTTACTAAATCGAACAAATATAAAACGGCGAGCCCTGCGCGCTCCGAGATGGATGCGTGCAGGGCTTTTGATTGATTTATAAACGAGTTTCTTTTATACTTGGTCTTCGCCGGGGTCTTCTTCGCGACCGGGTTTGGGAGTTTTACCGTCGTCGGGTTTCTTCGGGTCGGATGGTTTCTTGGGGTCATTGGGTTTTTTGGGGTCGGATGGCTTTTTGTCATCACCGGGTTTCTTTTTATCGTCGCCGGGTTTTTCGTTGTCTTTCTTCTTTTTATGAATAACGGCATCCTCCTTGTAATGCTTTATTTCGGCATTCATAAGGTCGATGAATTGCGCGTAGGGCGCATCGCCTTCTACAACTGCAAGAGCATTGATTTTTAGAACAAGTGCGCGATAGGCCTCATCGCTTTGGTTGCGAGCGCGTTTAAGGTCGCCAACAATTACGGCAATACTGCCTTTAAGACGGTCTTCGGTTACGCCAATGAGTTTGTTGTTAACCGTTTTTAGTTCGACCACGGTTGTAGTTAATCCCAGTTTGGCTATTTCGGCTTGGCATTTGTTTTCAAAATCGCCAATCAAATTGAGCAACATACCCGTTTCGCGGTCGAGCTGCATGCTGGTTTTAATGTTATGAGCTTTCATGATTCGTTTCACCTCTTTAGCCGCATTCACGGTTTCCTCGTTGGGGAAGAGCATAAAAGCGTTTAAGGCTTTTTCGATGCCGCGATAGATTTTGTCGCGTTGGCGGTCGGCGTTCTTGATTTCGTCAGAAAGAGGGCTTTTCTGCGATGTGGCCAGAATTCTGTCTTCTTCTTTCAAGGCCATTTCGAGGGCGTGCAATTCGTTAACAACTTTGTCTTTCACCCCCGCGTTGGCCGTAGCACGTTTATGCGCGTTGGTTAAGAACAGAAAATGAGCTCCGTTGGCTAGTCTTTCAAGACTGATTTTTTGAATCTGCTTCATATCTGAAATGATTTTTAAAAATTAATATCTGCCTACTGCTGTCGGCGTTTAGGTATATTCATTATTTTAATGGAAATACAGTGTGGAGAGATAGTTTCTTTGTTGTTTCTCCGTGGTGGACTGTGTTTCTTGTTGCAAATTTATCGGAAAGTTCTCGAAAGTACAGTTCTTCTGGCTGATTTCATTTTGAAAATCGCTAGAAACAGTGTTTCCAGTCTGATTCGGTTTTGAAAGTCGTTAGAAACAGTGTTTCCAGCCTGATTCAGTTTTGAAAATCGCTAGAAACGCTGTTTCTAGTCTGATTCAGTTTTGAAAATTGCTAGAAACAGTGTTTCCAGTCTGATTCAGTTTTGAAAATTGCTAGAAACAGTGTTTCCAGTCTGATTCGGTTTTGAAAATTGCTAGAAACAGTGTTTCCAGTCTGATTCGGTTTTGAAAGTCGCTAGAAACAGTGTTTCTAGGTTGATTCGGTTTTGAAAGTCGTTAGAAACAGTGTTTCTAGCAATCCTCGTGTCAGAAACTGATTATTTTTCAAATGTTCTATTGACATTCTATTTAGTACCGTACAAAGGGACGAATGTTCGCATCATTATATTTTGCACTTGTACTCCATGTGCCCCGGATATACTAGGTTGAATATCACCGGACGGAAAGTTTAAGAGTTACTTAATCAGATTATTCGGGCAAACATTATTGTAAAAAGAACGTTCTAATGGAGGCTTTGGCGATAGCGTTCCTTTGCTTCTTGTTCGGCTTGTTGTAGAGTTTTCTTGCCTATGAGTTGACTTCGCAGGAGACGATAGCCTAGCCAAATGAGAATCATTCCTGCGAGAGCTAGCAGATATTGAAGAACAATGCTTTCGGAAATGGAGGGCATGAACTGTTCACAGATAATGAAGCCGCCGATGAAGATGATATAATCGGCCCACGTCCATGCCGTGTAGCTTTTCAATATTCGTTGATAGTCGCTATCGTTTGCAAGGATTTTGTCCCGGTTGGTTTCCCAGATTTTTTCAAATTCGTTGTTGTCCATAATTCTATGTTTTGTTAAACAGCCATAAGGTCGGCCATTATAGAGTCGCTTATGTAGATGCCTTCGCGGGTTAGCGTTAGGCTATTATTACCGAGTGCGAGCCGGCGGCTATGTATATGCGGTTCGGCGCACGTTAGCAGATAATCCCGGTTGGCCGGCGAGAGTTTTGTTAGGTCGATACCTTCACTGGTTCGGAGAGCAGTTGTTATGAGGTCGTTATATTGTAGCTTGGCATCGAGTTCTTCACGCCCTTCGATAGGCAGGCGGTTGTTTTCGAGTGCGGAGATGTATTGATTGATGTCGGCTACATTCCACTGTCTCGAATTCGTGTCGAAAGAATGGGCTGCTGTGCCGATACCTATGTAGGGCACTCCGCTCCAATATGAACTGTTATGACGTGAGCGACGGTGGGGTTGTGCGAAATTGCTTATTTCGTAGTGTTCGTAGCCGGCTGCGGTGAGGTTGTCGATTAGCAGATTATACATTCTGCGATAGAGCTCATCGTCAATTTCGCTCGTCTCACCTCTTTCGAGCATACGATAAAGCGGCGTATCTTCTTCGAACATCAAGCTGTAGGCCGATATATGTTCCACTTCGAGCGAAAGTGCAGTGTCGACATCGTCTCTCCATTCTTCTAGCGTTTCAGAAGGGAATCCAAACATAAGGTCGAGCGATATATTGTCGATTCCTGCAACTGTGCGCAGTAGATTGATTGCTCGTCGAACGTCGGCAGATGTATGTCGTCGGCGAAGGAATTGCAATCGCTGGTCTGAAAAGGTTTGTGCGCCCATGGAGATTCGGTTCACGGGCAAAGCCTTGAGACTGTTAGCGAACCCGATGGTTATATCGTCAGGGTTGCATTCCATTGTTATTTCCATGTCGTCAAATCGGCAACCGTACACCTCATATATATTATAGAAGATTCGCTCCAGTTGCGAGGGCAACAGTTGCGATGGAGTTCCTCCGCCAAGATATATCGTGCTAAGCGACTCGTTAGCCAGATAGTTTCGGCGTAGGTTTAGTTCAGTGCAAAGTGCAGAAATATATCGCTCCTGGATATTTATTCCAATGTGGCCTTTTGGATGAACCGTGGAATAGAATCCGCAATAGATACAGCGACTTGCACAGAAAGGAATGTGGAGATATAATCCAGACATGAAAACAATAAAGAATGGGAAAAGATAGGACGCAAAATTACTAATTTGTTCTAAAAAATAACTTCGAGCTTTTGATAGTGAGCAACTCTCTCGACTGAAATATCTATCTTAGGCCTCCGTAAGAAATCAGGCCTTTGAGGCCTGTTTTTTTGCAACCAAAAGCATCCATATTTAATATTCACTTAAATCTATCTTGGATATGAAGGTTTATCAAACAAACGAAATCAAGAACATTGCACTGCTTGGCAGTGCGGGTAGCGGCAAGACCACTCTTGCCGAAAGTATGTTGTTCGGAGCCGGCATCATTAAACGCCGCGGAACAGTTGAAGCAAAGAACACAGTAAGTGATTACTTTCCGGTGGAGCAGGAATATGGTTACTCCGTGTTCCCAACTGTTTTCCACGTCGAATGGAACAACAAGAAACTCAACATCATCGACTGTCCGGGAAGCGATGACTTTGTAGGTGGTGCAATCACTGCGCTCAATGTCACCGACCAGGCTGTTATCCTAATTAATGGCCAGTATGGGCCTGAAGTGGGTACGCAAAACTGTTTCCGTTACACCGAGAAACTCGACAAGCCAGTTATATTCCTGGTTAATCAGCTGGACTCCGACAAATGCGACTTCGATAACGTGATGAATAATATGCGCGACATCTACGGTTCGAAGTGCATCGAAATTCAGTACCCCATCAGTACAGGTCCTGGATTCAACAGCATTATAGATGTTCTTCTGATGAAGAAATACAGCTGGAAAGAAGAAGGCGGAACTCCGATAATCGAGGATATTCCGGCCGAGGAAATGGACAAAGCTCAGGAACTTCACAGAGCCCTTGTTGAAGCAGCTGCTGAAAACGACGAAGGATTGATGGAGAAATTCTTCGAAGCCGAGTCACTAACTGAGGACGAACTCCGAGAAGGCATCCGTAAAGGACTTATCACGCGTTCAATCTTCCCAGTGTTCTGCGTTTGTGCCGGAAAAGACATGGGTGTGCGTCGACTCATGGAATTTTTAGGTAATGTGGTGCCATTCGTAAGCGAAATGCCAAAGCTTCATAACACACGAGGCGAGGAAGTAACACCAGACAGTAACGGACCGCAATCAATCTATTTTTTCAAAACCGGACTCGAACCACACATCGGCGAAGTGAGTTACTTCAAGGTGATGAGCGGAAGTATTAAGCCTGGCGACGACCTGACCAATGCCGACCGCGGATCGAAAGAACGAATTGGACAAATTTATGCTTGCGCTGGAGCCAACCGTATTCCCGTTGACCAACTCAACGCTGGCGACCTGGGATGCACCGTGAAGCTCAAAGATGTGAAAACCGGTAATACACTAAATGGAAAAGGAACCGAAGAACGATTCGATTTCATTAAATATCCTAACTCGAAATATTCTCGCGCCATTGAGGCTGCAAACTCTCAGGACACCGAAAAACTTATGGCTGCCCTGCTACGTATGCGACAGGAAGACCCGACATGGGTTATCGAACAAAGCAAGGAGCTACGTCAAGTTATTGTTCACGGACAAGGTGAATTCCATCTCCGAACTCTCAAATGGCGCCTAGAAAACAATGAGAAGCTACAAGTAGTGTTCAAAGAACCCAAGATACCCTATCGCGAAACTATAACCAAACAGGCCAAAGCCGAATATCGCCATAAGAAGCAGAGCGGAGGAGCCGGACAGTTTGGCGAGGTTCATCTAATTGTTGAGCCTTATGCCGAAGGGATGCCCGACCCGACATCCTACAAGCTGGGCGGACAGGAATTTAAAATGAATATCAAGAGCCGTGAGGAAAAAGACCTTCCATGGGGAGGTAAGCTCGTGTTCCTCAACTCGGTTGTAGGCGGTGCCATCGACGCTCGTTTCATGCCTGCAATACTCAAAGGAGTTATGGACTGTATGGAACGCGGCCCGCTCACCGGCAGCTATGCCCGTGATGTAAGAGTGATTGTTTACGATGGAAAGATGCATCCTGTAGATTCCAACGAACTATCCTTCACCCTCGCTGCTCGTCACGCATTCTCGGATGCTTTCAAACAGGCTGGCCCAAAGATTCTCGAGCCCATTTACGACCTTGAGGTATTCGTTCCGGGCGATTATATGGGCGACGTGATGAGTGATTTACAAGGACGTCGTGCCATGATTATGGGAATGGATAGTGAAGCAGGATATCAGAAACTCCAGGCCAAGATTCCACTCAAGGAGTTGGCTAACTACAGTATTTCACTTAGCTCGCTCACTGGAGGCCGAGCCAGTTTTACAACCAAATTTGCCAGTTACGAACTCGTTCCGAACGAACTGCAACAGGAGCTCATTGCAAAACATGAGGCTGAGGCAAACGATGACGACGAATAAGCATACACCCATTTGTTATTAAGTAATAAAGTTTGTTTTGCCGGCAACTAGCTTCATGCCAGTTGTCGGCTTTTTTAGTGTATCTCTTATAACCTTAATCTTACTTTAATTAAGCGGCAGGGGATAGAATGCTTATACGGTTCTTTTTGCAATATATTTGCTCAAACAAATTGATTAATATACCTTTGCCACCGTGAAACAG
>NZ_BAKH01000033.1 GCF_000614105.1 Prevotella micans DSM 21469 = JCM 16134 | reverse complement strand
TTTCGCATCAGCGGGCCAGACGTCGCCTCAAACAGACCCTGTTTTGCATCAGCGGGCTGGAGTTCGCCCCAAACAGACCCTGTTTTTCGTCAGCGGGCTGGAGTTCGCCCAAACAGACCCTGTTTTTCGTCAGCGGGCTGGAGTTCATCTCAAACAGACCCTGTTTTACACCACAGAGTGCCAGCGCTCTGAAACAACGTTCTCTTGTTTTCTACCGCACTCAAAAGCCCATGAAAGGACGACAAGAGATTCCTTTCTAACATTACTCCTTCACCCCCGAAAATCTTTTTTATTCCTTAACGCCCACGCCTTCGACACGGCGTTCTCACGCAACACATGAGTGAGCCCATGGAGGGCATTTTTTCTTTTCATGAAAACAAATCTATTCAAGAACAATCTCGCTACGATAGTCGCACTGTTCGCCGCAATGATTCCCTTGTCTGTTGAGGCCCAAAGCATAATTCTGTCGGAGAGTTTCGACAAGCAAGGAATACCCGCAGGATGGACAACCATCGATGCCGATGGAGATAGCCACGACTGGGAGTTTTTCGATAACGAAACCGATGGTTGCATGGCGTCGGAATCGGCACACGATGATGGAAACGATAATTTTGTTGCCTACACACCCAACAATTATCTCATCACACCCTTGGTGGAAGGAGCCACCAAGGTATCCTACAAAATCGGGTCGCTAGGCAAAGAAGATTTCTGCGCCGAACACTATGCCCTGTGCGCATCGACAACGGGTAAGAATGAGAGCGACTTCCAAATAGTCAAAGAAGAAACCCTTGTTTATTCGAACGAAAAGGCAAGTCTGGAAAGAGAAGTAAATCTGCCGGCCGGGACAAGATATATCGCTTTCCGTCACTTCCAGAGCACCGACCTGTTAAGAATCCTGCTCGACGATGTAAAGGTGTATGCCGATAAAACTGTGCTATACGACCTATGGGTCAACGGCACACAGGCAACCTCAGCCAACTGCAACAACCTTCCCAACGCAAGCGGTACGGTGAGCTACGACCCATCGAGCAAAACCCTCACGCTCGATGGAGCTACCATCAATGCATCTGGCGAAAACGCAGGCATCAAGTCGAAAATAAACGAACTAACCATCCTCGTAAAAGGAAACTGCACCATTACCTCTCCAAACTTTGCCGCTATCTGCACCGAAAAATCGTACTGCACCATCAATGGCGGAAAGCTCAAATTGTCAGGAAAGAACTTTGGACTGTATCTTGTCAGTGAGGCTAAAATTACAATTGAAGGCTGCGACATCGAGTCCGACGGTTCTGTCGGCACAAACAATTCGGATGCCGAAATAACCATCAACAAATCTACCCTAAAAGCAAAGAGCAAGTCGGCTTATAAAACCGTGACCGGAATTAAAAATCTCACCCTTAACGGTAGTTCTATCACCAAGCCCGAGGGCGCATACTACGACGCATTGCTGAAAGGCATTGCACTCGATGGACAACTCGTATCGAGTCAGGTAACCATAACCCGAGGCGCAGGCCCCGGAATAATCCTTATGGAAGATTTCGAGAGCGTACCCGATGATAAGTACAATAATCAAGCCTCTACAACTCTGCCGGCCGGCTGGACAGCAATTGATGCCGATGGCGACGAGATGAACTGGATTCTCTTCAAGGAAGGTCGTGGTGGCGGCAGCTGCGCCACATCGTCGTCCTGGAACGGCGGTAGCGCGCTCACACCGAACAACTATCTCATCTCCCCGGACGTTAGTGGTGCTGAACGCGTAACGTTCTATGCCTGCGCACAAGATAAGGATGCTACGGGCGACCACTTCGCCCTGTGCGCATCGACAACGAGTAAGAATGAGAACGACTTCCAAATAGTACAGGAATGGACGATAGGCGCCAGTTCCGCATCGGCTTCCCATATCCAACCGATGACACAGGGACAATGGCAGGCATTCGATGTCGCCCTGCCGAGCGGCACGAAGTACATAGCCTTCCGCCACTTCAACTGCACGAATAACTTCCGCGTCAACATCGATGATGTAACAATATACGGCAACGCTTCTGTAGTAGAACATATCGCGACAGATACGCCTGTTTCCAAGCATGGCATCTATACTGTCAGTGGCATTCGTCTGGGCCGTTCACTTAAGGATTTGCCACAAGGAGTTTATATTGTCGACGGACAAAAAGTGGTTAAGAAATAGAGAAGAAGTGCTTGGACAGCACTTATCAAAATCCCCGTTAGACCTCTAGTCTAACGGGGGATTTTTGATATATAACCCTCCTAACCTAGGCATCAGGTGCAGTTCTCTCTTTACGATAGTCTGTCGGAGTAACGCCGCACACCTGCCTGAAAGCTCGCACAAAGTTGGGATAGGCGTCGAAACCACATCGGTCGGCCACTTCAACAAAACTTATATTTGGATTTCTGTCGAGCATATTGCAGGCTCTCTTGATTTTGAGATGTTGGATGTATGCCGACGGCGTATAACCTGTCAGAGCGTTTATCTTTCGATAGAATTGTCGTTCGCTCATGCACATATTCGAGGCGAGGCGAGAAACGCTGATGTCTTTGCTATGACCGATTTGCATATATATGAAGTCGGTTACTTTGTTGATGAAATGCAGTTCTACTTCCCGCTTGAGAGTGGTACTCGACTCCTCGCTCTCCTCGGATTCTGCCGACATGTTTGCAAATTTCTGTTGCAATAGGCGTCGCCCAGCCAGCAGTTTCTCAGTCCATGTACGTAGTTCGTCGCTGCTGAAAGGCTTTATCAGATAGGCGTCGGCCCCAGCCTCGATACCTTCAATACGTTCCTTATCGGTGATTTTCGCAGTAACGATGATGATTGGGATGTGGCTTATGATTTCATTTTTTCGTACTTGCCTACATACTTCCAAGCCATCCATTTCTGGCATCATGAGGTCGGTTATGATAAGGTCGGGCACTAACTCGAGAGCTTTCTCAAGCCCTTCCCGTCCATTGGAGGCATATGAAACTGCATATTCGTCGGCAAACTGCGAGCCTATATAGGCGGCAATGTCGTGATTGTCTTCAATGATGAGCAAGTTACATTCGTTATCGCCTTTCTCGCTGTCGGCGGGCATTTTTCCTGTTTCGGGCAGTATTGGATTGTTATTGGTTACCGTTTCTATGGGTAATTGCCTTTTGCAATTGTTTCTGATGGGAATGCTAATGTGGAAAGTTGTGCCTTTTTCCGGCTTGCTTTCAACCGTGATGCTTCCCTCCACGACATCTATGATTTGCTTGACAAGGGCCATTCCGACACCCGAACCGATGTTGTGCGAATTGTTGTTCGACTGATAGAATGGTTCGAACACATGCTCTATCGTTTCCTTATCCATACCCGAACCCGTATCGGCAACGTCGATAAGCAAATGGTCATCCTTCCTCCACACAACTACGCTCACCTTACCGTATTCTGGTGTAAACTTGAAAGCATTTGAGAGGAGATTATTTATTAGTTTATTGGCATAATCGGGTACGAAATCCATCTCCACAGTATCCTTCGAGAAATATTGCAGGTCTATGTTTTTGTTGCGTGCATATTCGTTCCAGCTTTCTATAATCATCTCGAAGTAGACGGTAATATTGCCGTTGAACCAGTCGGGGTTACCTACTTCCGACTTCACTTTCGAAATATCAAGTAGTTGGTTGATGAGCCTTAGTAAACCATTGCCCTGTCGTTCGATGACCTGTGCTTTTTCTTTTACCCCATCTGTCTCGACGGTCTGCAGGTCGTGACTCAATCCTAGGATTACGGCAAGCGGCGTGCGAAACTCGTGGGTAATGTTGGTAAAGAAGTTTTCGCGCAGAGCTGACATGCGCTTCAATATGCGATGATTGCGACGGCGCACCCGACCAGAATAGATTAGAATACCCATGACGAGCAGTAACACCACAGTCGAAGCGATACCCCCCAAGAGAATGAAACGTTTCTCCGCCCGTTCGCGCTCTTGCTGGAAGGCTAGCTCTTCGGTTTTGTATTTCACATTGTTCTGGCTCACGGCCTGTTCCATTTCATGGTGATAGATGGAATCTTGCAGTGTGACATATCGTACTAGATGCTTGTCGGCCTCGGCGAGATTCGTGCCTTTTAGGGCCTCATAAAGTCCCTTTCGCGCACGACTCTCGTTGTAAACATCTTGCCGTTTTTCGCACGACTCGGCCGATTTCCTTAAAAGTTGGGCAGCCTCGGCATGGGCTCCACGACGGTTGAGCAATTCGCCCATCTGGTTGCGACACACGGAGAGCGAGAGCTCGTAACCTTCTTTTTCTAGCATAGGCAAGGCTCGTTTCATAAGGCGTTCGGCATCGCCATCGTGTCTCATCGCCATCTGTGCTGCTGCCATTTGCGACAAACGAATACCCATCTTCTCCGTATTGCCTAAAATGGAGTCCATACTATAGGCGCGTTGGGCATAGTCGAGTGCAAGACGTTCCTTCCCTAGGGTGTGATAAACCTCCGATGCGATGCCGTATTGTATTGCCATTCGGTTTGAATCCTGCGCAGCAGTACTGTAACTTATGGCTTCTAGAATATAGTGCTCGCTGTCCTTGGGCTGCTTTGCCGTGAGGCATATTGCGGCCAGCGTGTTGAGTGAACTGCTTATTCGACTCTTGTCGCCCATCTTCCTATCAATTTCGAGGCTTTTGTTTACGTGTTCTAAAGCATGCACAAAGTCCGACCGTCGGAAATGAATCTGTCCCATCAGTTGTTCGCAGTCGCTCTGTGATTCCTGATTGCCGATACGATAGGTTAACGGCAACGCTTTCATGACACATCGCATACTTTCGTTGTAATCCTGTTTATCCCAGAAATGTTCGCTCGCCCAATACCACACCAGCAGTTCCACGCTGTCGGCGGGCGTATGAGTGGTTACCTTGAGTAAACTGTCAGTGATTTCTTCCTGATAGATGATGTCCAAGATGAGGTTGGCTGTACCTACGCGTTCCTTTTCATTCTGCTGTTCGAAGTCTTTCAGCAACTCTTCCATATTCTTCCCGCTCTTTTTCTGCAGCGTTTGAGTTGTGCCACTTGTGACCTTCCTTTCTTCTGACGCCTGTTTTTTGTTGCATGCAGCCAACAAGATGGAACACAGAATAAAAGTTGCAAACAGGCTTGGGCTGCAACGAAAGCTCTTTGTTTTCATAAACACTAAAAGATTCATTAGTACATTACAAACTGTTCGAGGCAGTGTATCAACAGCGTTGCCTAAAAGAGATTTATTATAATTGCTCATATAGAGATAGTTTTCATTGTTACTTATACCTAACTCTTATCAGGAGAAGACTCTTTATTGACGAAGTCATGTTTTCGTATATCAATCTACTGTTAATAGGATGGACGAAATTAAAGTCCAATTTTATGCTTGGCAAAATTAATGCTTCACCCAGTAACTAAAGCTATTGAGAAAGCGTTTCCAATGGTCAAAACGGTAGAATGCATTTTTCATTCTACTTGTTAGGCATCTTTTGGACACATCCTTGTCGTATGCAAGAAGTATTAAGTGTGTACGGTCAGGATGATGCTTTCAGGTAATGAGTTCAGCAAATATTTCTCTTTTCCATAGTTGTTAAATTCGGTAAACATGTCACTGCTAAAATACTATGTGCCAATAGAGTGTGCGCACAAACTGCAAGATACTGACACTTGGGCGGGTGTGTAAAATGTCCGATAATGATAGGTTTTTGTCCGATAATGAAAGGGGGGCTAGTTCAGGTCGCTTCTAATTTTGCATTGAATTTTTTAGTGAATCAAAAACATCATTATAGCGACCATATAAGACCCCTGGAAATATGAACCAGAAAAGAGATAATGAAAGTAGAGAACAGCAAGCTCTCAACCTACAGTTTTCCGAAGAGCGCTTGCAGTTACTCGATACTATTCGTGAAATAGTAAACGACGAACTTAATCGCCGTGGAGTGAATCGAAATGATGGCGACAGGGGCTGCAATGATAAACCGCCAAATAGCGAAATATGCTAGCTCTATCCGAAGGCCTTGCTTCATTGCTCTTTCAAATGAGCCCTATTAATTAAAAGGAATATAAAACATAAAAATATTTCAGTTAAACTCTAAACGTCCGCGCCCTCGACACGGCGTTCCCACATAAAAAATAAACACAAGTGGGTCTATGGGGGGCATCTGTTTTATGAATAAGCCATTACACAAGAACAATCTAGCGGCAATAGTCGCACTGTTCATTGCAATGCTGACCATGCCACAACTGGCGCATGCTAAAGACTACGGCCTCTATGTTGGAGGCGTAAAAGTGACCGACAAAAACTGCAATAACATCAAAAGCAACACCATAAAGGCCTTTCGTCCCAGCGAAAACCACTATGTGTATTACGTTCCTGCAACGAATACGCTCGTTCTAGAAAATGTAAAAATAGAGCGTACCGGTGGTTACAATCATTGCATCCAGAACTACGATTGCGAAGGGTTAACAGTGAAAATTCGCGGATATAACAATTTAAGATCCAAAGATTCGGATGCCATCAGACTAAAGAAGAGCACCACGTTTGTAGGAGAAGAATTCAACGGAATAACACCAGTTCTAGAGGCTTACTCGCATCATCATGAAGGAGTATATATGGAAGACGGAGTTTCTTTAACTATCAAAGATCTGAAAGTAAAGGCATTTACAACCCTGGGCTGGGGCATAAGGGGTACCAAACGAGAAACTCTAAATATTATAAACTCTGTTATTCTCAGTACTGTCGGAAATAATATGGCTTCCATTGCCGAAGTGAATGAGATTAACCTTGATAATTCTTCAGTGGAGGCTTGGGGAGAAAGTGTTTCTGGAATTGAATTCGACAACTATCTCAATCTAAAAGAAGGAAACGACTTGCAGAAAATCAATGTAACTGGCAAATGCTCAATAACAGCGGACGACGTTGCAATCTTGTTTAAGGGTAGAGGTAAAATAGACGGTAGCGGTACGTTGGAAGTGGCAAGCAAAAACAAAACAGCAATCAGTCTTGATTATTGTTATTCGAAAAATAAAGGTGAAACAGAGATAGGCGAACTATTGTTGCATAATATCACTGTTGACATTAAGGGAATATACGGTATAGCTGGTCGTATTCCAGAAAAACATGGTGCCCTCTACATCAATAATATTCGTGGAAAGATCTATGGACAGTATGGCACCATTAGAGAAATGAACATCTTCGAAATGAAAGAATGCAAAATCACCTATCCTGAAAACGTAGCCTTCAATAATTCGGAGAATGCCCTATGTTTCTCTAACGGCAATATTGTTTCATGCACGGTGTATTTTGCTGAGAACGTACCCCCCGTACCATATGGATATATAGCAGGCTATCCTAAGGCTACTTCAACTAACAGCATAGAAGTGAAATGGTATGGTGCCCACGATAATTACACTGACTATGACCAATTGTGCTACTATGTGACTTGGGAAAGCAGTACATCCTCCGGAAAGAGCCATGAAAGGCCCTATCCAAAGGATATTACTTCCTACACCATTAGAAACCTCGAGCCTAACACAAGATATGAAGTGAATGTGTGGGTTGTCGATGAAGCCGGAAACTTAAGCAGCTATGGCGAACGGTATATAACCACTTTCGCACCTCTAACTAAATATAATGTATATGTTGCCGGCGTGCAGGTAACTTCCGAAAACTGCGACGATCTAAGCGTGATTCCCGGTGTGAGAGGCACGGTGAAATACGACCCACAAAATGTCACTCTAACACTCAGAAATGCTACTATAGAACCAGAAAATGCTATCGGAATAATATTCGGTGGAGATAAAGACCATAATATAGAACTCGAGGGTGAAAACCACATCAATATGCCAAGCACCCTTGCAATAAAAAACGGGCAGAGAAGGCTCGACATCGTAGGCCCAGGCAGCTTGGATATCGACATAATGAATAGCTATGATGTATCTGGAATTAGGACGGAGGGCCCCCTATACTTCCGCGGAAAGTGCCGAGTAATTACCACTGCTCCGATTGAAGGAAGAGCACCCGAAAATACACAAGCCTATCCCTCTTTCTACTTCTACGATTCGTATGTGTCGGCAAAAAACAACGGAACGGCAGCTGCCATTTACAGCGAAATAGATGATTACAGCACAAACAATATTTATCTGTCTGGCGTCAAAGCCTATAGTAAGGGTAGGGAAGTCGAAATTGTGAGAGCAAGACTCGATGACGACTTCCATACTCCCGCTGTAACTTTCTACAACGGCACCGACATTTGCCGTGAAGTACAAATAATGGATTACGCAACCGCCATCAAGAATCCTATTGCCGACAATCCAGCCCCTGCCGTCAAGCGCGGAATATACACTCTGCAAGGCATTCGCCTGTCTACAGAGTTCAGCCGCCTGCCAGCAGGAGTATATATTGTGGATGGCAAGAAAGTAATTAAGAAATAAATTTTTTAGCGGAAGGAAAACGAATTATGGGATTCGCCGACAGTAACATCAAAGCCAATTCGGGTGGAATGCTGCAACCCAATCAATGCCAATTCGGCCGTCAGGCCGCTGTAGGGACAGACCCCGTGTCTGTCCGCCCCACGCCAATTCGGTCTACCGACCGCAAAACATATTTTCTTAATGTGAATTCGGTTCTGCGAACCGAGCGGACAGACACGGGGTCTGTCCCTACAGCGAGCCTATCGGCTCGAATTGGCGTGGGGCAGACAGCACTTCATCATTCAGGAACGCACATACTTGTCGATTTCCTCGACGTTTTTAAAACTGATGGCTTTGCCGCGATTGGCTTTTGCTACACGCGTCATGAATTCTTCACGGCTCATTTCCGTTTCGTCGTGTTTCGCTTGCTTAACGATGAGTTTAATAGCTCGATGGTTTTGCGCATAAGTTTTTCGTCGCCTGCAATGAGAGATAATTGGCGAAAGAGTTCTTGATTAAGATTTATGCTTGTCATAATTGTAAAATGTTGATAATGATGCAAAGATAGTATGCTACTCGCGAATATAATACACAACGGTTTCAACGCTGCGGAACCTCCGCAAGACCCAAACCAAACGGTTTCATCGCCGCGGGACTTCCGCAAGGCTCAAACCAAACGGTTTCATCGCCGCGGGACTTCCGCAAGGCTCAAACCAAACGGTTTCATTGCCGCGGAACTTCCGCAAGCATCAAACAAAATAATAACACAAACGCCCAAGCCATCGACACGGCGTTCCTACATAAAAACAAATACACGTAGGTAGGCAGGAGGGCACTTTTATCTTATGAAGAATAAAATACACAAAAACATCTTCGCGGCAATAGTTGCTATGGTTATAGCCCTGTTTGCCACGCCGCAAAAGGCACAGGCGCAAGACCTCTACTTCGGAGGCGTAGAAGTAACCCAATCAAACTGCAACGACCTCATTGCAGCCTTTAAAAACCACTTCACACAGGTTGGAATTTTTGGAGGCGAATACTGCAAGGCCAGCGGAAAAGTAACGTTCGACTTCGCAACAAACACCCTAACGCTCGACAATGCCAACATAACCCTAAACCTCAACCCCGGCAGCTTGGACGGCGTGGTGTTTAACAGCAGTCGAGACGTGCTGCGGGTTAATCTCATTGGCAACAACGTAATAAACAGCGGAACAGCAGCCTTTCACCAAGCACGCCGAAACGGTGGCGCCGACCCCAGTATGACTTTCGCGGGCACCGGAACACTCACCATTAACAACCGAGGCGGAAACCGTAGTCGATACGCCGCCATAAACATTTATGTAGACGGCAAAATGTACGTGCAATGCAAAGAACTAAAAGTGCACACCAATTTCGGTACAGCCATCGGCGCACTATACGGTTACGAATCTAACGGCCGCTCAACATTAAGCATCGGCAGCAATGCCGCACTCATAGCCAAAGGCAGGGCAGGCTCTATAGCCAAGCTCAACAACTTTTCAATGGGCAGTGGCTACAAATTCCACACGCCCTCCGGAGCACGATGGGATTCAAGAGAAAGCGCCGTGTGCGATGGAAGCGGAAACGTGATAACCGACGAAGTTATCTGCGCACCCAAAGACTGGCATCCCTCCACCGGTATTGATAATCCCATAGTCAACACCCCCTCACCCCTTCTCCCAAGTGCGGCACATACACCCTGCAAGGCATTCGCCTCACAACAGAGTTTAGCCGCCTGCCCCGAGGAGTATATATCGTTGATGGCAAGAAGGTGATTAAGAAATAGGCCCTACAAACAACACCCCGCACCAAACAGGTGGCGCAATGAAGCGTTCCTGATATTTAATTCATTTATTCATTTAACAACAAAATCAAAATGAAGAAGAAAATTTTTTCCGCAAGCCTGGCGAAAGCAACTTTCGCGCTTGCATGTGTGTTAACTCTTTCGCTCGCCTTTACGGCCTGCAACAGTAAAGGAGACCTTCCGAAACCGAATCCGGAAAAACCGGATCCCAAACCGGATCCCAAACCCGATGATCCAAACCTCCTCACCCTCGAGAAAGCTGTAAAGATTAATGGCAAAATGAGAGAAGTGAAGAGAGCCGTTGTGGTCACCGATGGTTTGAATAACTCATACGATATTATGCTGTCCTTTAAAGATGGCGACAAGTGGGAGCATCTCTCGATTGATTTCGATCCTAACGAAAATGGTACAACCTTCGATCTTACAGAGAGTATAAGTGGTAAGGGAGAAAAATGGGGTGTCCAATATCTAATAGGCAAAAAAGCTACTTTCTATGCCCACAACGATCCTAAGTATGCCAAATTCTCAGACGGCACGATGAAATATAACATCGACGCTATAACCGGCGAGAGCAGCGTTGAAATAACAAACGCCAAGATAACTTACCAGGCACGGAATACACCTTTGAAACCAAATGGAAAGGAAAGGCCGAAGTAGATCATTACTCGGCAGTTGTTATAAATACAAACAAGAGCATAGGCCAAACAATATCCTTCGGTACTGATGTAGAAGATGTCTACGTTCTTGGCGCAACCAAAGTGAAAGATCCCTATTATAAGTACGACCAATACAATTTTGAATACGAAATCAAATCGCAAACCATAGTGATTAGTGGCAAAATCTCTATGCTCGATATTAAAAAAGAGGGCATCACAAGCATCGACCTTTCGCGCCTTTCTGGTATTAAAGAGCTCTATATCAGCGAAAACCCTCTCACCAAACTCGACGTTTCAGGAAACACCGAACTCACCCTGCTTGCTTGCAATAAGTGCGGGCTTAATGCATTGGATGTAACCAAGAACACTCTCCTTGGACTTTTAGAGTGCGCTGAAAACGAACTCACCACACTCGACATTTCGAAGAATACCAATCTCTACAATCTTGATTGTGCTGATAACTACCTCACTAGCCTCGATATGTCGAGCAGCAACAATTGGACTTATGTGTGGTGTTACGGTAACAAGCTAACGTATGAAAACGTGAAATTGGGAGGCAAGGCCAAAGGTTTGACATACGACGTTAATTTCGCTTTCCATTTCAAAGGCGAGAATTCTCAAACCCTAACCAGGGCACAAGTTCAAGAACTCAAGTCGAAAGGCTGGCAAGCTCGTACGGCTTACATCGGCAGTGATGGTTATCGAACCTTTGAAGATTACGAAGGTGAATAATTCTGCTCTCATGCTAACGCTCACAAGGGATTATCCCCTTGTGTAAACGCTCTCAAGGGGGAACAGCGCCTTAACCGGCGCCCCCTTGTTAGCTTGCATAGCGCAGCTACTCGCAGCTCAAACTCACGTTCATATCCCCTCTGTTCGGCATCCCCTCATCCTTAATCCCTCATGTTTGCGCCCCACACATTTGCACCCCCACACATTTGTACCCCACACGTTTACCCCCTTATATCTTTCACCCCTTTCACCCCTTCACAACCCCAGCCCTTCACATTCTCGGTAAGCGACCGAGAAATGTTCAAAAAACAATATTTATTTCCATAACAAAATCCCAGAGGCTACAGTCCCGTAAGAGCATCAGGTCTTAGATGGGCTCGAATAATGCCGATTCGGCCGATAGGTCGCGCCAATTCGGGCCGGAACGGCACGCAGTAGGGACAGACACCGTGTCTGTCCGCCCCCCAAGCCAATTCGTTCTGCCCGACCGCAAAACATATTTCCGCATGTGAATCCGGTTCTGCGAACCGGGCGGACAGACACGGGGTCTGTCCCTACTGCGGCCTGACGGCCGAATTGGCATCCGTTGGGTTACAGTCGGTAAGTTTTTGGGACGTCTTCCAAGTAGTTGGACGATTCAAATCAATTGGCGGGACGTCTTCCAAGTAGTTGGACGAGCCAAATCAATTGGCGGGACGTCTTCCAAGTAGTTGGACGAGCCAAATCAATTGGCGGGACGTCTTCCAAGTAGTTGGACGAGCCAAATCAATTGGCGGGAACGTTTCCCAAACTTAGGACGATGCAAAAATCCCCCCTCACCCCTCCTCACCCCTCTCAATAGAAAATAAAAACAAACAATACATTTTCAACTCTAACGCCCACGCCCTCGACACGGCGTTCTCACACAAAAGTAATGCGTGAGTCCACGGAGGGCACTATTTCTATGAGACTACGAAAGTTACTAACTACCGTCATTGCAACAGTTGCGATGATGTGGAGCATAACTGCAATGGCACAATCGAAAGAGGCCTACGTGGTTAGAAGCAACGATGGCGGAACAATTACATTCTACTACGACACGAAAAAGTCGACCCATCCGAGCGGCTATGTTTACGACATTCCGAGTTCAGGCAACACTCCCGATTGGGCCGGAACTTACGAGAAACCCAACGAAACGCTAACCCATGTGGTGTTCGATGAGTCGTTTAATAACTATCAGCCAACGAGTACCTTCCAATGGTTTTCTAATTGCCAAGCGTTGATAGACATCACTGGCATTGAAAACCTCAACACATCGAGTGTAACGGATATGAGCTATATGTTCAACATGTGTTTTGAACTCACCTCTATTAATGCTAAGACTTTCGACACCTCGAACGTAACCAATATGGGTAGCATGTTCAGCAGCTGCGTGAAACTCTCGACGCTCGATGTATCGAACTTCGATACATCGTCTGTAACCAACATGAGCAATATGTTCTATGGATGCGAAGCGCTCCCTTTGGTTGACGTTTTGTTTTTCATGACAGACCGCGTTACAAATATGAAATACATGTTCTCCGGATGCAGGAGTTTGGAGTCTATAGATTTAGAGAACTTCAACACTGAAAATGTAACTGATATGGGAGGTATGTTTGCCGACTGTGGAGTCCTAAAAACACTCGATGTATCGAACTTCAACACCAAGAACGTGGAAAATATGGCTGGTATGTTCTCAGGCTGCAAAACCCTCAATTCGATAAATGTTACGAAGTTCAACACCTCGAACGTTACCTCAATGGCAAGTATGTTTTGGCATTGCGTAAATCTTAAGTCTTTGGATTTAGCCTATTTCGATGTATCGAAAGTTACAGACATGGAGCGCATGTTTCAGAGCTGTAGCAATTTGCAAACCATCTATTCCAACAATACATGGACATGCGCATCGTCGTACAATATGTTCGATGGTTGCACACAGCTGAAAGGCGCTGTGCCTTTCGACCCCGCCAAAGTCGATGCGGCGATGGCTAATCCCAAAACAGGCTATTTCACTCTCAATCCAACAGGTATCGAAACAACCAAGGCCGATGTTGAGCCTCACAAGAAAGGCGTATACACCGTGGGCGGAATAAGAGTATCGGGCGAGCTGAAAGACCAGCCCAAGGGCATTTACATTGTAAACGGAAAGAAAGTAATCAAATAGAATTTTTTAGATAATGAAAACAAAACAAATCCCATCGAGCATGGCCGCCAAGGCGCTGGTCATCTCAAAGCCTGCTACGATTCATCAACTAAGGCTCTCAATCTCAATAACGCAATAAAAGACTACAATAAGAAAGTGTTCCAATCTCATAACAATAGAAAGAATATAACTAAACACAATTAAGATGAAAGCAAATAAAATCATCGCATTGTTGGTAGCAATCGTACTAACATTCGCAATTACATCGCCAGCCGATGCGCAGTTCGGCAACCTGCTCAACAAGGCCAAGAATAGCGTTCAGAAAAAAATTGAACAAGGAGTGAAAGACAGAGCAGAAAGAGCCGCTGAACGAGCTGTTGACAACGCAATTGATAAAGCCGAGCAGCACGTAGAGAAAGAAGCTAGTAAAGCCGTTAAAAAGGCTAGTAAAAAAGTAGCCAAGAAAACCGGCGTAAACGTAGTGGAGAGTAGCTCTTCAAGCAGTCCCATAGACGAAGACGATGCCGACTTCATGCTCATCTACAAAAAGAAGTTCAAGCCATCGAAAGAAGCTCTGGCTTCCAATCAGTTCGCCAACAGCGACGAGGTGCCCGAAGGTTTCACCAAGTCGTACAAGGAACTATACGCCACATTCGAACATCTTGAGCCGAGCCTCTTTCCGCTTCAGCCCTACTACAAATACCCGGTGGTATATGCTTTGGGGCAAAAGCGCATCAATCAAAGCGATGTGGCCTTCTCTACTCTAATGAAGAATTGCTTTACATCGTCAACAGGCTTGGTTAGAACTATTAGTAATATACAGCTTTGGGGCTATGGAGTAGACGAAGAATCTAAAGAACTCATTTCGGAAGACGGACAAAAACTCGCCATGCAAATGGACGACGCAGAATTCCGTTACGCCTGGGCCGCACTATTCTTTGCCGACCCCAACAGCTGGCATTCTGTGTGGAATCTGGCCATGTTAATGGTTAACGATAACAGGTGGCTAACAATGGTTAAAGAATACGAGGTTACAACCAACACCGGCATAGCCGATGCAACAAAAGGCTGGATGTTTCCATACGAGCGATTCTCGGCCAAAGAACGCGAAGGGGTTATGAAGCACATGGCACGACAGTATGTAGACATAGAGCTTATTGCCCGATGCGTGTTGACATTATATCAAAAGGTGGAATCCGACCCCACGCCTTACCGCAAAGCGCTATACATGTTCGCCGCCAACGAGTTGTATAATCAGATTCTGAAAGAACACAAAGATTTCTCGGCCAACGCCTCGAAGTTCAATCAGCAAACAATGCTCTACGCCCGCTACAACAACACCGAAGAGAGCAGGAAGATTATAGATGATGCTCAGGTTGAACCCGAGCCTCCAACCATGACTCTCAAGCCCGGTGCAATGAATAAGCAGCTCAACGCCCAGATTCTTAAAATAATGAAGCAAAAGGATCCCGACGTGATTCGCGTTGTTGTAATCAGCGATTCATGGACGGTCCACTCTCTTAAAGACCGCTCTGTGATGGCCTGGGCTGTTTATCGTAACAAAAAAGGCAAGCTCGAAGCCCACGACTACAGCTTCTGCCAAGACTATATGGGCGCCGGCAAATACGGTTCTTTACGCTATAAAGGTATCGGTACGCAAACCGTCTATGTGAAATGAGTAACACCAGTCCAGATTGGTTAGTATAGAAATTCCCTCACCAGTTTATTCTGCAAAGTATTGAACCGGTGAGGGACGTTGCATATCTCGGATAATCGGGCAATTAGAAATATTTTCATAACTTTATCCCGAATTTCAAAGGGCATTCCACTCTTCACAATACTAGAAAACGAAGTCAGAGGAATAGCTGAAAACCGAGAAACAATGAATAAGACTCATTTACGCCACCCCCAATTGCCCGTTAAGCTTTCCGAGCAAAGCCGGCCCACAGGTAGAGCACCATAACGCTCTCCACATAGTAACCATCCCCTAGAGAAATCATTCCAAGAACCCCCTCTCCCCTGCAAAACATTTTTTTAAAACAACATAAACATTCATTTTTTAAATCCAAAACATCATGAACATCATTGGTAATTTCACAGAGATTGTAACAAAGAAGTATGCTCAATTCAAAGGTCGCGCAAGCCGTGCAGAATATTGGCAGTACATCCTCGTAATGGCCATTATCTATGGAATTGTAGGAATCATCATTAGTTTCCTTCCTCAAAGCATGAGTATGGTCGGCTTCATCCTCTATGGTATTGTAGCTCTCGGACTGTTGCTTCCCACATTGGCTGTTAATGTTCGTCGTATGCACGACCTTGGCAAAGGCGGTGGCTGGCTTTTCATCACTCTGGTACCATTCATTGGTGGCCTGTGGTATTTCATCCTCACCGTTCAAGCTGGCGAAACGAATAAGAACCGTTTCGACGACCAAGAAGTAACGAAAGCATAACCATTCTTTCAACAATCACAAAACAAACGCTCCGCCCGGTGCCCATCTCAAGACACCGGGCGGGATCAATAAAAAAACAAACACAATTCAAACAACTTTTTAAAACACGAGAAAACAATGAAAAAGAAATTTTTTCTTAGCCTGATGGCTATTGCAACCCTAGCAGGAGCAATGACCCTAGCTGGATGTGACAAGAGTGAAAAAGGAGAAGACTTTCCCAACGGTGGCGGCGAAAAAGGCGATGCAACTTCGGTGGAGCTGAATCAAACCCGACTGGATATGGACATTAATGGAACTTTCCAGCTTCAAGCAATTCTTCCGGCTGAAACAAAAATCAAAAAGGTGGAATGGAAGAGTAGCAATCCTAAAGTTGCATCAGTGAGCAGCGATGGTTTTGTTACGGCTATATCGAAAGGTACGGCAAACATAACAGCATCTAGTAAGAAAGCTAGCGCCACATGCAAAATAACCGTTTCCGGTAAAAAAGTTGAGCTCGAGCCAATAGACCCGAAGGTGATTGGCGGTTTTGACCCTAAAACCTATGACAGAAATGCTACAGCAAAGGTTCAGTTCAACAGATTCCCTGTTTCGGTAAAAGAATTCAAGGAAGTACGCGAAAAAATTGGAAAAACTCCAGAAGGTGTTGTTGCCCTAGAATTGATGGCATTCGAGATGTATCATCGTAATCCCGCTATTGGCATGGAATGCGTCAAGCTAGTAACCGATCAGAGTTACCATCGTGATATAACAGATGGATTAAAGAGAATATATGGAAAATATCAAGATCTTGCTCGTCCATATCAAGTTGCAACATTCCTTGAAGGTTCTGAAAGGAGCAACGGTTATAATCCCAGTCATCCTTATGTTGTAAGCATGAAAGCTTCGGCAAATCCATACAGTCGCTATGAAAAATATAATACAGTTTTGATAGAAATATCTGTATATACTTCTGGTTCGAGAATAAACGACATTCCAACTCGAGAGGTTACAGTGTATAAGCGTTCTAGTCAAGAATATTATATGGTTCATGGTTGTGGCGGCTTTATTTTTGCAGGCGACCCACTGACTGAAGACTATCCGGCATACAAAGGCTTGAAATAATTATCTTTTCGCCCCCCTCTCCTTTTGTTGAAATCTCGGTATAAGGAGGGCGAATGAAAACACAATTAATTCCCCTCTTCTCGTTCCCTATTTGATTAGGATGAGAAGAGGGGGATTTTTATGTCCCGACCACTAATCTCGAATCTCTCTCTCTTTGCCCCCATCATAGTCCGATTAACCAGTATTTCTACTCAAGAGAAGCATCGTAATAATTACGTGAGTTCGGTAGCTGTCTTAAAACGAACTCACATCATCGTGTCTACATGAGTATCCTTCGAGATAAAGAAAGGCGTGATGTTAGAGATAGCTGCATAACATCTGTTTTTATATAAAAACACACAAGATATTATATAGTAATATATATTTTTATCTGGAAATACAATTGCCGAAACTTCGGCAATTGTATTTCCGTAAATAAATACTACATACGGATTTGCGTGTATTCTATTTCCATATGGAAATAGAATACACGAATTATCGGCAGATATATTTATATAAGAAAATACTATATACGCTATTTCGGATGATGTATTTCCATATAGAAATACAATTCCCGAACTTGCGTGTGATTTATTTCTATATAGAAATTTAATGTATTATATTCTATATGATGTAATTATAATAAGAAATATAATACCTGGAATTGATGATAGCTATTTGATGATTTTCGCACATTAGAATACACTCATATCGTGGCAAATAAAAGCCGTCCGTACTCAGAAATCGAGTTACAGACGGCTTGAATCAGTGTAGAAACTTTGCGTGAAGTGTGAGGAAGGAGATTAATTGTCTTCCTCGGGCACAATGAGTTTGTAGCCTTTACCGTGGATGTTGATGATTTCTATTTGCTCGTCGGGTTTGAGATGTTTACGCAGCTTGGTGATGTAGACATCCATCGAACGGGCGTTGAAATAGTTATCGTCTATCCAGATGGTTTTCAATGCATAGTCGCGTTGCAGAATTTCGTTCGAGTGAGCGCACAGCAAGGCGAGCAGTTCGTTTTCTTTTGTTGTGAGTTTGGTTGCTTGGTCGGATTTATTGTCGAGTGTGAGCAACTGTTTCTGTGTGTCGAAAGTGAATCGGCCGATTTTGTAGAGGGTCGATTCTTTACTTCTTTTTCCGTGCACGCGACGTAGGATGGCTTCAATGCGGAAAACGAGTTCTTCCATCGAGAAGGGTTTTGTGATGTAGTCGTCGGCTCCGATTTTGAATCCTGCGAGGATATCTTCCTTGAGCTGTTTTGCGGTTAGGAAGATGATTGGCACGTCGGTGTTGTTTTGTCTGATGTCTTGGGCGAGTGTGAATCCGTCTTTTTTGGGCATCATCACGTCGAGTACGCAGATGTCATACTTGTTTTTCATGAAGGCTTTGTAGCCTGCTTCGCCGTCGGGGCAGAGGTCGGGCGAGTAGCCTTTTGCTTGTAGATACTCGCTGAGAAGTGTTCCGAGATTTTCATCGTCTTCGCACAGTAGGATTTTAAATTTTTCTTCCATAATCAGAATTTTTTTGGTTTATGATTTTTGTGTTCTATAGTTCGTCATCGTTCTCCCGGTGTACGGGTAGAATAATGGTGAATTTCGTTCCTTGTCCGTATTCGCTGTCCACTTTGATTTCTCCTCCATGTAGGTCAATCATTCTTTTGACGTAAGCCAGACCGAGTCCGAATCCTTTCACATCGTGAATGTTTCCGGTGTGGACGCGATAGAACTTGTCGAATATTTTTCTGAGATTCTCTCGTTTTATTCCTCTTCCGGTGTCGCGCACTGAGAGGTAGAGGTGCTCGTTGTTGTTCCATGTTTTAAGATAGACGTCGAGCGGTTTATCGGGCTTGGCATATTTCACAGCGTTGTCGAGTAGATTGAATATGATGTTTTGGAAGTGCATCTCGTCAATATATACGGCCGATTCTTGAGCTCGGATGTCGGTGTGCACTTTTCCGCCGGTGTGTTCTACTCGGAGTGTGAACGAGTTGGCTATATTTTCTACCATTTCGTTGAGGTCTACGAATTTCATTTTGAGCACCGATTTCTTACGGTCGTACATGCTCATCTGGAGCACTTTTTCAACGAGAAATCTGAGCCGTTTGGTTTCGTCGTTCACCACTCCGCCGAGATGTTCAATCATTTTGGGCGATTTGGTTAGGGTTTTGTCGTTCATCATTTGTGCGGCCAGCGATATGCTTGCGATTGGGGTTTTGAGTTCGTGAGTCATGTTGTTGATGAAGTCGTTTTTGATTTCGCTGTATCGCTTCTGTCTGAAAATGGTGACAATCGTGAAGATGAACGTTACCAACAGAACTATCGTGAAAATCATCGAGGGAATCATGAATCTTATACTCGAAAAGATGTAACTGTTCATGTTCGGGAAGTGAACTTTAACTACTCCCATTCTATTTGGCGGGTCGTTTCTGAAAAGCACCTGCGAATATATTTCTTCACCGTTTTCAACATAGTCTGGGCATCTGTAGATTTCGCGTCCATCTTGCGTGCATACTGAAAAGTGATATGGAATGTTGATTCCGTTGTTCATCATTTCGGCCTTCAAATCCTGGTCGAGTAACTTGAAGTTAACGCGCTGCGACAGGGGGCGTTCCGAAGCCGAATAGAGCATATTATAAACTACCTCTTCGAGCAATGCCTTTTGATAGACGTATCGGTTACGAACAATTTCTTGCATCCTCCGCCGGGTGGACGATAGCGAACTGCTGTCGTTCCGCAATATCATTGCTTTCGGCGTGAGCGACGGATTGCTCTGAACCATCTTCGATTCAAACGAGGTGTAGGCTTCGCCCTGCGAGTTTGTTCCCAAAGGCTGGTGTACCTGTGTAACAGTTTTCTTTACAGGCTGGACATGCTGTTCGGTTTTGAGTTCGTTGCGATTAACATCGTCTTCGAGAAAACGAAGTGTTTCATTCAGTTCGAGATTTCGCGATGCCTGATATAATGCACGATTAACCGACTCGTCGAACTGTTCGCGCTTCATGTCGGCCATCTCTTCTATGTAGTTTAATTGCAATAAGAGTAGTCCGAGAAACGAAACGCCCATAATCACGGCTATTGTCCAAATCGTTTTCTTCTTCATTATGTTTTTCTCGTTGGCAAGAATAAACTCTTGCCATGCAACGCGGGCAAAGATAGTTATTCATTAATCCATTAACATCTTGTGGTTAATATAATCGCTCTGATTTATTTCTGTTAACAAGATTCTGGAAATTTAGTTGCGTTATTGTAATTTAAGATGGGGCGTATTTAAGTTGGAGGCTCATTTTGAATATAATTTTCGCCCATGCCTACCGCATGGGCGAAAATTACAGAAATAGTATGAAGTTAATCCAGGTTGAGACCAACGGAAGAGATGTAGGCGATGAGCTCTTCCATGTAGCGACGGCGTTTGTCGGTGAAGTTTTTGTGGTTGGCGTAGGAGCGGTGAAACCAAGTGTATAGCTTCGGGGTATTTTTGTGGTTAGGCAGATTGTGATGATTCACAATATAGGTTTCAACTTCTTTGCATTTGGTTTGGAACTCATATTCTTGCATCGTTCTGGGATAGCCTAGCTTTTCGAATCGCTCTATGGTAGCGTTAAAGATTTGACGTCGTTTTTCGTCTATTTCAATAATGTTATTCCTGATGTTGTAGGTCCATCTCTGGAGTGATGCTTCTTCGTTGCTACCGTTGTAGGTAGGGAAGCGTCGGTTTTCTTCAACGAATTGGATGAGTGCATTCAATCGGTCTTCGAATTTGCTACGTCGTGAGCCGTTGGTTTTCTTGTATTTGTCGGAATACTTTTTAGACGACAGTCCGAAATATCCTCTTTCGAATGCTACGAAACGCTGCCTGTTGATATCGAACATTGTTGAGAAGACGCTCGACTTGTTTGTTTCCGGATAATGTTTGACTACTTCTTTAAAAAGGGTGTCGATGTGTAGTGGTTCGTCTGATTTACTGAGCAGGTCGACGAGAAGGTCACGTATGCTTCCGAAATAGACTCCTTCCCATGTGTCGAGTGCGTATTTCGAACTTTTGCCTACGGCTTTGATATGTTCGTTTGCATAGAGTGAGGGTTTTATTTGTAGTGCTTCTTTGTATTTATGGTTGGGATATTTTGCTTTGAACTCGCGGAAGATGTCTTTGACGTGCATCGGTTTTCCGTGTTTTGTCAGAATCTCGTAAACCTCCTGTGGGGTGTCGATATAGTTCTGGGGGATGAAGAGTTGTTTGTCGGGAGTTGTTTCCACGTTGTAGATTTCAGCGGCTATGTATTCTATGAGGCCCCGGACTTGTTCGCGCTTGTCTTCGGGAACAGTGAAGAGCACGTTGTCTATAGGGATGTATTTATCCTTGGAGTATTTGGTGTTGACAAAACTTTGTAGAGTATCGATGCAGTCTTTGAATTTAAATTCTCCGAGTTTGTTTTTGTTAATTAGCACAGCGTGCTTGTCGACTTCTTCGACTCGGAAGTCGCCTACCAAGGCCAGGATATAGGCGAATGTGTTGAAGCTGATGTCGAGCTTTTCTTCTTCGTTGACCTTTATATATTCTTCGGTTTGTGGGCAGATATAGGCATGTTCGAAGAGATTAGCGTATTGTTTCCAATCTTCGTTTGATGCAATTTCGGTTGTTTGTATATTGATTGTCCCCATGGAAATTTGTCGAACTCTTTCAACTGTTAGTCCCACTTTGTTGGCGATTTCATGTAGTGTCCAGAATCTACCTGAAATGCCGTGGAGCATACTGTAGATTTGATCTGACCGCATTTCCGACGAACGCAGTCCTTGTAGCATTATGTAGAACAGCGGGAGAGAGTTGTGTTTTCGCATGTAATCGAACACTGTGTGATATTGGGCAGTTTTCAGATAGGGGTAGGAATTCTTTATGGATTCTTCGCGTATTTCTTCATCTGTGAACGAGAACACGTTGTCGAAAAATTCTCTGAACTCTTGGTTGAATCGGAATACCTCAGTAAGTGTCTTCTTCATTTTCTGTCTAGGGCAGATTTCCCTGTAGGTTTCCAATGGTTTATCGGCATATTTAAGTAGGTCAAGGAAGTGTGGTAGGAATGTATTTTTGAAGTTCTTCGTTCTGATGTTCATCTTCGATTCACACATGTTTTGATAAACTTTTTCCACATATTGCGATGCCGTGGGCGACAAGAAATGCATAGCTCTTTGTTCGTAGCTAAATTCGCTCATTTTCTTTTCCATGAGCTGTAGGCGTTGTTTGTAGATTCTGTAAGTTTTTCGGTTTGTCTTTTGAACTTGCTCCATACCTCTTTTCACATCATAGATGTAGTTTCTGTAGGCGTATCTTATTCTGAGATTTTCTTCGAGTGTATAGCCATCGGCGATGTCAAGCAAGCGTTCCGAATTAGTCATCACGAATTCGTGTAGGTTTATGGGCTGCGGATAGAGTGTTCTCAGATAGGAGTATATGCAGTCGTTGCCAGCAAGCGTGTCGTTGTAGGCTTTGGTGATTATGTTTTTCATTTCTTCGCCCAGCGAGTTGAGAAAAGCTTCCTTGTCTGTGTGCTTGAGGTTGGTAAGTTCTTCTTGGACGTTGTTAATCACATTAAGCATCTCGGAATACGATTTTTTCCCGAAACCTCTTATTTTAAGTAAATCGATTGGATTGTCAATGCTTTCTAAAACATCTTCGAGTGTGTTCATATTCTTTGAGTACAAGCAATTGTAGGTTCGAACGGAGATTATTCCAGTGTGCAACAGTTCTGAAATCCTGGTGTTTAAATTAATAGTCATGAGCATTCCGTTAATAATTATATAGTCCAAATGTTACTGAATGTGACTGAATTTTCAAATCCTTTCGATGCAAAGATATTATTTATAAGTAGGTTAACAAAATCTAGGGCGTTGCCTTATCTTTGCAAAATCAAAAAGATTGTTAGTTTATGGATTGGATAAACGGCTTGTTCAACATTCCTTCTGCGTTGCAGGCAATGGTTGTCATATCACTGATATGCTCTGTCGGATTATTATTGGGAAAGATTCGTTTCGGCGGAATCTCTCTGGGTGTTGCCTTTGTGTTTTTCTTCGGAATAGCCGTGGGTAATTTCGGATTGCAGATTGACAGGCAGATGCTCATGTACTGTGAGAACTTCGGCCTAGTGCTGTTTGTCTACACCCTAGGATTACATGTTGGCCCTAATTTCTTTGGTTCGTTTCGTAACGAAGGAACATGGCTCAATATGTGGGCTATGTGGGTGATTCTTCTGGGTACGTTGATGACTGTGGGGATGACTTACGTTCTGGGAGTTCCGATGTCGGATATGGTGGGAATCCTTTGTGGAGCTACAACAAATACTCCCGCACTGGGTGCTGCACAGTCGGCTCTCGAACATGTCGGAATAAGCGGAGCCGGGGCTGCTTTGGCAACGGCCGTTACCTATCCGCTAGGCGTTGTGGGGGTTATTTTCGCAATGATTTTCATCAGGAAATGTTTTGTGAAGGAGAGTGACCTCAAAGTGCGGCATAAGGACGACGACGACCAAACTTATGTGGGACAATTTCTTGTAATCAACCCCGCCTTGGTTGGGAAAACAATCCTTGAAATAGCCCAAGGTACCCACATGAAGTTCATCATTTCTCGAATATGGAGAGGCGGAGAGGTTATCCTACCCAAAGGCGGCACTCAACTCAAAAGAGGCGACAATCTGCTTGTCGTGACCAATAAGGACGAGGTACAAGGAATGGAAATTCTTTTTGGGCAAAAGGTGAAACGTGATTGGAATAGGGATCAAATAGACTGGAACCATATCGACTCTAATATCGAAAGCCGAATAGTAGTCATATCACAACCCATGCTCAATGGTAAACGGCTCGGACAGCTTCATCTTCGTGATGCCTACGGAGTGAATGTGAGCCGCGTTCTTCGAGGCGATATAAAACTCCTCGCGACCGAAAAACTTATACTTTGCTACGGCGATCAGCTCACTATAGTTGGTCGACCGGCCGACCTTGACCATGCCGAAAATTTCCTCGGCAACTCCGTGAAAACCCTAAAAGAACCTAACATTGCCAGTATCTTCTTGGGAATGCTCCTCGGACTTGCTCTGGGAACCATTCCAATTTCACTCCCCGGAATGGATTCGCCCATACGACTTGGTATTGCGGGCGGACCTATAATCATGGGTATTTTGGTTGGCGCTTTCGGTCCGCATCTGCAAATTATTTCGTACACAACCCGTAGCGCTTCGCTGATGCTTCGAAAGCTCGGTCTTTCGCTATATCTTGGCTGTTTGGGGCTCGATGCCGGTAAAGATTTCCTGGCCACGGTTGTGCGTCCCGAAGGTTTGTTGTGGATAGGACTCGGCTTCATTCTAACTATCGTTCCTGTGATTATTATTGGAATAATAGCGCTTCGAACCAAGAAATATGATTTCGGCACTATCTGTGGAATCCTTTGTGGTTCGATGGCTAATCCGATGGCTCTAGGATATGCCAACGATACTATGAAAGATGAAACGTCCAACATCAGCTATGCCACTGTTTATCCTCTCGGCATGTTCGTGCGTGTCATCATCGCGCAAATCCTCGTTATGTTCTTTGTATAATCCTGTCATCGAATTGAGTCGCTCGACGGGCCTCGAGATACTCCCAGCATCGAATAGAGCAACATACTTGGGATAAACCTATAGGCATTAATTGTGAACATCTACTTAACTTTGAAGCCGCAAAGACGTAACTCACACATGCATTTCCAAGAAAAATCAAAATCCGTAATCGATATCCAAGAGAAGATGGTCTCAACCGCCGAATCTTATCACACACCCGTAATGCTGAATGAAAGCGTCGACGGACTCAACATCAAACCGGGGGGTATTTATGTGGACGCAACCTTTGGAGGAGGCGGTCATTCAAAAGAAATCCTTGCACGACTCAATGGGAATGGGCGACTTTTTGGATTCGACCAGGATGCCGACACCGAGGCTAACATCCCGAAATTGGAGAATGAATCGGCAGAAGAGTTCACATTCGTATGCTCAAACTTTAGGTATCTGAAAAATTGGATGATGTATTACGGTATAGAGCACATAGATGGATTACTGGCCGACCTTGGTGTAAGCAGTCATCATTTCGACGACAAAACAAGAGGATTCTCTTTTCGTTTCAACGACGCGCCGTTGGATATGCGAATGAATAACAGAGCAGGCAGAACGGCGGCTGACGTGCTTAACACTTACGATGAGGAAGCGCTGGCTGATATGTTCTACGTCTACGGCGAACTGCGGAACGCCAAACGCATAGCCGCGGCAATCGTGAGTAGCAGAACGCGGCGAAGTATCCGTACGAGCGGAGATTTGAAGGACCTGGTTGAACAGTTTTTCAAAACAGAACGGGCCAAGAAGGATATGGCGAGACTCTTTCAGGCCTTACGCATTGAGGTGAACAACGAAATGCAGGCTTTGTGCGAGCTGCTTAGAGCATCTGTCGAGTTGTTGGCTCCAGGCGGTCGACTGTCGGTTATTACATACCATTCCTTAGAAGACAGGATGGTGAAGAACATCATGAAAACAGGAAACATCGAAGGCAAGGTTAAGCAGGATCTCTATGGGCGGATAGAATCTCCCCTCCGCTTGGTTAACAATAAGGTTATTGTTCCAACAGACAGCGAGCAGAATGAGAATCCGCGAAGCCGGAGCGCGAAACTTAGAATCGCAGAGAAGAAAGCAAAATGAACGATAATAAGGAAAATAACGAAATAGTTCGAGGGGAAGTTGTGCTCGACATCGACGAGCAAAGCGAACTTTTGGATGGAACACCTGTTGAATCTCCCGATGATTTGGCTCCCACACCCGAAGAAAAAGAAGAGCCCAGTCTCAGTAAAGTTGAAACATTGAAAACGGCGATTGAGGAGCAGGCTCGCGAAGATGAACAACCGCTCTCAACCGGCTTCACGCTAAGAAAAATTCTGGGAGGCGATATCCTGTCGGGCCAACTAGTGAGGAATAATATCTGGCTCATTTTGCTGATTGTGGTCTTCATGATTATCTATATATCTAATCGCTACAGTGTTCAGAAAGATTTGATCGAGATAGATAAATTAAATATCGAACTTAAGGATGCTAAATATCGGGCGCTATCAAGTAGTAGTCAGTTAACTGAAAAAACGCGTGAGAGTCATATCCTCGAAATGTTGAAAACAAACAAAGACAGTGTTCTCAAAATAGCCGATCGTCCGCCCTACATCATAAACGTTCCGGAAAAGAAATGAGCAAGTTCAACAACAAGAAAATAATTCCGCGTTACAACGTTCTGGTGTTCCTTATGTTGTTGACGGCTATTTTAGTGGTGGGAAAGGCACTCTACATAATGACGGCCGGCAGAACATACTGGATGGAGGTTGCTGCACAGCAAAAGAAAGACAATGTACCAGTAACACCAGTGCGAGGAAATATTTTGAGCTGCAATGGTGAACTTATGGCCAGTTCGCTGCCCGAGTTCAAGATATATCTGGACTTCAATGCTATGAAAGAGGCCGGTAACGACACTGCTTTCATTGATAGTCTGGATATCATCACTAAGGGACTCAACAAAATATTTCCAGAGAGAAAGGCATCGCGGTTCAAGAAAGACCTCATGGTCGGATTCCGACAAGAAAGTAGGCATTGGCCGATTTGGCAAGGCAGGATAGACTACAATACTTTCAAGGAAGTACAGTCGTTGCCAGTTTTCCATCTGTCGAAATATCGAAGTGGCTTTCATTGGGATGAATTTAACGCACGCCGTCGGCCGTTCGGGTCGTTAGCTCAACGAACTGTGGGCGACATGTTCGGAGCGAAAGACACGGCGCGTTGTGGACTGGAACTTTCCTACGACAAGATTCTTCGCGGAACGAACGGAATAATCCACCGACGGAAAGTGCGGAATAAATATCTAAACATAGTCGACACCCCGCCTGTTGATGGCGCCGACATCATAACCACAATCGACGTGGGCATGCAAGACCTTGCAGAGCGTGCGCTCATAAAAGAATTAAAGGAAATCAACGGTAAAGTTGGCGTCGCCGTGGTAATGGAAGCCTCGACTGGTGATGTGAAAGCAATAGTGAATCTAGATCGAGGCAGCGATGGGGTTTATCGCGAAGTTAAGAACCATGCAGTGAGCGACCTCTTAGAGCCGGGTTCGGTTTTTAAAACAGCCTCACTGATGACGATTCTTGACGACGAATTTGTTGATACAACCTACACCATAGCCACCGGAAATGGAATTTGGGATATGTATGGACGGCAGATGCGTGACCACAACTGGAATCGTGGAGGCTACGGAAATTTGATGTTGCCATGGACGTTGAAATATAGTTCGAATATCGGAGTGAGTCGGCTTATCGATAAATTTTATCATAAAAACCCAGAGGATTTCGTACAAGGAATCTACGACTTAGGACTGGCAACTGATTTCAAGATTCCAATTGTAGGTTATGCTCCCGCAAAGATTCGTATGCCACGTAAAAACAGTCACGGACAGTATGTAAACTGGAGCGCCACGGCTTTGCCTTGGATGAGCATAGGCTATGAAACGCAGATTCCGCCCATATCGGTTTTGGCATTCTACAACGCGATTGCAAACAACGGTAAAATGATGCGCCCACGTTTTGTGAAGCAAATAGTGAAAGGCAATGAAATTCTGCTCGATAACAAGCCGCAAGTTGTGAAAGAACAAATTGCAAAGGAGAAAACAATCGCCGCCATTCAGCGCATTCTGCAGGAAGTAGTATCGGAAGGATTGGGTAAGAATGCCGGCTCAGAAAAATTCCCTGTAGCCGGCAAAACCGGAACAGCACAGATGTCGAAGGGTACTCTGGGCTATAAATCAGGCGAAACGAACTATTTGCTTAGCTTTGCAGGGTATTTTCCAGCCGATGAACCGAAATATAGCTGCATTGTTTGCATTCAGAAAAGTGGATTACCGGCTTCGGGCGGAGGAATGTGCGGTCCGGTTTTTCGCGACATTGCAGAAGGAATAATGGCGCAAAGTTTGAAGCTAGATGTGAAAGACTCGCGAACACCGGGATCTGTCTTGATTCCGTCGGCTAAAAAAGGTAATCTTCTGGCAGCCGATTACGTTCTGAATGCTTTAGGAATAAACGTAAACGGCGGTTGGGGTGGTGTCTATCCGTTCGGCGAGCCATTTGGGGGACGGTTGTGAGCAACAGACGCTCGATTACACTTCGACAGGAAAAGCCTAGCAATTCACATCTTGTTCCCGACGTCCATGGAATGGGAGCTCGCGATGCAGTTTATATAATGGAGAAACGCGGACTTAAAACAAGAATCTTAGGTCGTGGCATGGTGCTCGAGCAAAGTATAGGCGCCGGAACAAGAATAAAGAAAGGAATGGTGTGTACGCTCAAGCTGGGATGAATCAGGCGAGAGACACACCGGGCTCGTGAAATGATGTATATATAAAAGGTGAAGAAACAACGTATGAGACTAAACGAATTACTCAGGAACGTCAAGCCGATTGCCATCCAGGGCAGCGTTGACGTTGAAATTACAGGTATCGAAATAGATAGTCGAAAAGTGACTGCCGGAAATATGTTCGTGGCTATAAAAGGAACGCTAACCGACGGGCATCGCTTTCTCGACAAAGCTATAGAACAGGGAGCAGTCGCAGTTTTGGTAGAAGAAATGCCTGAGAACGTTTCAAAAGATATTGTGTACGTTCAAATGGCATCGACTGAGGCCGCAGTCGGAAAAATTGCAACTCTATTTTATGGCGAGCCTTCGCGAAATCTAAAATTGGTGGGCGTAACGGGTACGAACGGCAAAACAACCATTGCTACGTTGCTCTACGACATGTTCCGAAAGTTCGGGTACAAAACCGGACTCATTTCGACCGTTTGCAACTATATCGACGGTCGGGAGCTACCTGCCGACCACACGACGCCCGACCCGATTGAATTAAACAAGCTCCTGGCCGAGATGGTTGACAGTGGATGCGAATATGCGTTCATGGAATGCTCGAGCCATGCGATTCACCAGCGTAGAATAGGCGGGCTTGCTTTTGCAGGCGGAATATTTACTAATCTTAGTCGCGACCATCTGGATTATCACAAAACTTTCGAGAATTATCGAGACGCAAAGAAGATGTTCTTCGACGAACTGCCGAAAAGCGCCTTCGCGCTCACGAATGTCGACGATAAAAACGGAATGTTCATGATGCAGAACACCCGAGCCGCTGTGAAAACATATTCGCTTAGCAGGATGGCCGATTTTCGTGCTCGAATTCTTGAATGCCATTTCGAGGGAATGTATCTCGACATCGACCGTCACGAAGTGGGAGTGCAGTTTATTGGGAAGTTCAACGCGAGCAATTTGCTAGCCGTATATGCTGCGGCCGTTCTTCTGGGGAAAGAAACCGATGATGTGCTACTTGCGCTAAGTACCCTCAAGAGTGTCAACGGAAGGCTCGAGCCCATTGCCTCGCCCGAAGGATTTACGGCAATTGTTGACTATGCGCATACGCCCGACGCTCTTAGAAATGTGCTGGCAGCCATTCACGAGGTGCTCGACGGAAAAGGAGGGAACGTGATAACCGTTTGCGGAGCCGGAGGGCATCGCGATAAGGGAAAACGACCACTCATGGCCCAAGAAGCAGCCAGGATGAGCAACAAAGTGATTCTTACGAGCGACAATCCGCGCGACGAAGACCCACAGGCAATCATCGACGACATGCTAAAAGGCCTGGACGCACAAAAACGAAAGAAAACCATCACGATAACCGACCGACGCGAGGCAATACGCACAGCATGCCTTATGGCACAAAAAGGCGACGTGGTGCTCGTGGCCGGAAAAGGGCACGAAACATATCAAGAGATAAACGGAGTGAAGCACCACTTCGACGACCACGAAATTCTGCGCTCAATATTCAGCGAAAACCAAAAATCATAAAATCCGAAACCTATGTTATACTACATCTTCCGGTGGCTCGACCAATTCGGCATCAGCGGTTCCCATCTTTGGGGTTACATCAGTTTCCGCGCCATTGTAGCCATGATTCTCGCCCTTATTATTTCGGCATGGTTTGGCGAAAGGTTCATCAAGTTTTTAAAACGGAAGCAAATAACCGAAACCCAGCGCGACGCCTCGATAGACCCATTCGGAGTCAAAAAAATTGGCGTGCCATCGATGGGCGGAATAATAATCATAGTAGCACTCCTGGTGCCGATAATTTTGCTTGGCCGACTGCGTAACACCTACCTTCTGCTAATGATTGCCACCACGATATGGCTTGGATTCCTGGGCGGGATGGACGATTTCATAAAAATATTCCGTCACGACAAGGAAGGCCTCAAGGGCAAGTATAAAATCGTCGGTCAGATAACCATAGGCCTCATTGTAGGCATAGTTCTCTGGGCCTCGCCCGACGTGAAGGCCAATCTGAACCTCGAAGTAGAGAATCAACACGGCAAAGAAGTAGTGATAAAGCACAAAGAAGAGCCCGAAAAAACCCTCAAAACAACCATACCCTTCGTAAAGAACCACAACCTCGACTATTCGGCCATCATGGGCTTTATGGGCAAATACAAAACCGCGGCCGGATGGATACTGTTCGTCATCATGACCATCATCGTCGTAACAGCCGTATCGAACGGCGCAAATCTAAACGACGGGATGGACGGCATGTGCGCCGGCAACTCAGCCATAATCGGCGTCGCGCTGGGCATATTGGCCTACGTGAGCAGTCACATCCAATATGCCGCCTACCTCAACATAATGTACATTCCCGGCTCCGAAGAACTCGTAGTATTCTTCATGGCATTTATCGGCGCCCTGATAGGCTTCATGTGGTACAACGCCTATCCCGCGCAAGTATTCATGGGCGACACAGGCAGCCTAACCATCGGCGGAATAATAGCCGTAGGCGCAATCATAATCCACAAAGAACTTTTGCTACCCATACTGTGCGGCATCTTCTTCGTGGAAAGTTTGAGCGTCATCCTCCAAGTGTGGTACTACAAAACAGGCAAACGCCACGGGAAGAAACAACGCATCTTCAAACGAACCCCGATACACGACAACTTCCGCACCCAAGACAGTCAGCTCGACCCCGAATGCAACTACATCGTCAAAACACCCCACAAAGCAATTCACGAAAGTAAAATCACGATACGCTTCCTCATAATAACGATAATCTTGGCAGCTCTCACCATCATAACCCTCAAAATCAGGTAGCAAATCGCGAAGAAACAATCAGGCAGATGATGAAAAAAAGTTTTTTTTCGCCCTCCGGAAACTTTTGGAGCCAAAAAAGATTTTTTTTCGGCCTCCAAGGACGTTTTGGTCGAAAAAAAACTTTTTATTCGGCCTCCGGGAACTTTTGGACGCCAAAAAGATTTTTCGACCTCCGAGGACTTTTTGGTCGAAAAACTTTT
>NZ_BAKH01000034.1 GCF_000614105.1 Prevotella micans DSM 21469 = JCM 16134 | reverse complement strand
GGGTCTGTTTGAGGCGAACTCCGACCCGCTGGAGCAAAACAGAGTCTGTTTGAGACGAACTCCGACCCGCTGGAGCAAAACAGGGTCTGTTTGAGATGAACTCCGACCCGCTGATGCAAAACAGGGTCTGTTTGAGACGAACTCCAGCCCGATTCCCCGTGTGGATGCCAACTCGGCCGTAAGGCATACACAGCATCGTCTTAGCACGAAATCACATAGTTATGGAGCTTTCCATACCTTTGCATGCAAGTAAAAAATATGGCTATTGAATGGCTTATTCAACAATGGGAATAAAAATCATCTTTATGCAATACTATAAAAGTGGCTATAAGGCCGCTCTACAACCTGTTCGTAAATATCCTGACATTCATCATGGCAAAATATGCCGTTTGACCGCAAGAGCATTATGTGCTTTGTTCGCAGCTCTGTTTCTGTTTGCTTCCTGCGGTGAAAATAATAAGGAAAGCACGGATAAAGTTGTAGAGCAGGTTGAATCGACTGCAAATATCAATGCCTCGGAGCGCGGAAAGAAGATGGAGCAACTGCTGAACAACTTCAACAGGCAAAGCGGAAAGAAACGTTTCGCTGCAGCCAAGCCCATCTTCGCCCTACTCTATCGAGAGGAAATGACCGACAGTTTGCTCAACGTTACGCCCGATATGCCAATCGATAGCCTGGATATGCAAGTGTGGTACTGGGCCGGCGAATATTTCTATGAAACGCAGGATAACAACGACGGACTGCATTATGCCATGAAAGCCCTGCCGCTAACTCTTAAAAGCGACGACCTACAGCTGCAAAGCGACTGCGAACGACTGGTGGGATTGTTCTATTTCCGGCGGTCGGACTATGTGCAGGCCATTGAGTACACACGCAAGAGTTTGGAAATAGACCGGCGTCGGGGCGATAAAAGTCGCATCAGCAGTTCGCTCAACACACTGGCCGGTATATGTTTGGTTGCCAAACAGCTCAAAGACGGCGAACGATATATCATCGAAGCCATACGCTACAGTACCGCCGCGCAGGATTCAAACCGCATGGCCATCCAGTATGGCATGGCATCCGAAATCTATCACGCCATGGGAAAGGAACATAAGGCACTCAACTATGCCCGCCGGGCCTATGAGCTCGACCAGGCACGCGGCAACACGGCTAAGGTGGGCATACGCCTCTCTCAGATGACAGATGCGCTGATGTCGCTCGGACAGTTCGCCGAGGCCGAACGCTCAGTGAAACGTGCTATACCGATATTGGAAAAAGCCGATAATAAGCTGTCGCTCTCCGTGTGCCATAACCAGATGGGCGAACTGCTCAATCGTCGTGGAGCACATGCCGAGGCTGCACAATATTTCGAAAAAGCAGCCGAGGTGTTTGCCGCCAGAAAAGACCTCTACAACGAAAGCAGGGCGAGGATTGGACTGTATGAGGCGCTCAAAGACACGAACCCCACAGAGGCGAGCCGTCAGGCCATGCGTTATGCTGCGCTGAAAGACTCTATCTATCATCACGAAATGGAACAGAACGTGAGCCGCTACAACGTGAAATATAAAACCGAAGAGATGGCCCACCAGAAAGAACGAGAACATACTGAAAAGCGCATCATTCTCATCGTAAGTATCGCTTTGATTGCAATTCTGTTGCTCGTCGTGGCAGCCCTTGTCTACATGAGCAGAATACGTCGTCGCAGTCATCAACTCCTGGAGCGAATGAGTAGACTACGCGAACATTTCTTCACCAACATCACCCACGAGTTTCGCACGCCGCTCACCATCATCCTCGGTCTTAGTCACGAATTGCAAGGATTCACCGGCACTCCAGACGAGATGGACGACAAGGCAAAAACCATCGAGCGACAAGGCAACGGACTGCTTATGCTCATCAATCAGCTACTGGACATCTCAAAAATCAAATCATCCGTGGGCGACCCCGACTGGCGCAACGGTAACATATCGGCCTATCTGGCCATGATTGCAGAAAGCTATCGCGACCTTGCAAACAGTAGGAACATCAACCTGCAGTTCTTCTCGAAAGATAATGTGAATATGGACTTCGTGCCCGACTATGCCCGCAAAGTGCTCAACAATCTGCTCTCGAACGCCTTCAAGTTCACACCCGAGTACGGAAAGGTGAGAGTATTGGTGTGGAGAGAAGAAAACCAACTGCACATCGACGTTTCGGATACAGGAAAAGGAATGGATAAAGAAACCTGTGCACACATCTTCGAGCCATTCTATCAAGGCGAAACCGATATGCGTAACATCGGAACAGGAGTAGGGCTAACTCTGGTGAAGCAAATAATTGACTCGATGAACGGAACCATAACCGTGGAAAGCGAACAAAGAAAAGGAACCACCTTCCATATAAAAGTGCCTATACGAAACCAATGCCGACAACACATAACCGACGAGACCGAAATGAACTATCCGATGATGCCCGATAACGACACCGAAACTCCGATGGATAGCGATAGCGGAAATGATAATGCTAACCGACTGCTCATAATAGAAGACAATTCGGACATCGCTGCATATATCGGCTCACAGTTTACCGACCGATACGACATAGCCTACGCCAGCAACGGCAACGAAGGAATAGAAAAAGCTCTCGAACTCGTGCCCGACCTCATAATAACCGACCTGATGATGCCCGGCATCGACGGTTTGGAACTGTGCCGACAGGTACGCAGCAACGAAATCATCAACCACATTCCCATCATCGTTATAACCGCAAAGAGCAGCGAAACCGAACGAATAAAAGGAATAGAAGCCGGAGCCGACGCCTATCTATACAAGCCGTTCAACACAGACGAATTGCTCACGAGAGTTGAAAAACTGCTCGAAGGACGACGCATTATGCGCGAAAAATTCGGAGGAGAAATGATAGAACAGAAAGAAAACAATTCTGCCCACTTCAACGAATCCGAACTGCGCTTCATTTCGAAGGTAACAGATGCCGTTTATTTGCAACTAAGCCGTAGAAAGGAAATAAATGTGTCGCTCATAGCATCGATTGTTTGTATGAGCAACAGCCAGTTCTATCGAAAAATAGTAGCTCTGACAGGCTATACTCCCACTGCCTATATTCAGCGAATCAAAATAAAGAAAGCAAAACTACTGCTGGATGGCGACCCAAAGATAAGTTTTGCAGAAGTGGCCGACAAGTGCGGGTTCGACGCATATCCAAACTTCGTGCGAGCGTTCAAAAACGTGTGCGGAGTTACGCCTACCGACTATCGGAAACGAGAAAACCTGTAAAAACCCAACTCTAACGCCCTGAAATATCCGAGAGTTTTTATGCGAGTTCGGTTTGATAGAGACTCCCACTCGGGCGTTCCGCCCGCATGTAGGGACAGACCCCGTGTCTGTCCGCCCCTGACGCGACAGGACGAAATATGTTATGCGGTCGGTAGACCGAATTGGCATGGGGCTCGGACAGACACGGGGTCTGTCCCTACATGCGGGCTAACGCCCGAATTGGCATCCGTTGTTTATTACCCATTGACTCATCGGAGGCTTAAGCAGATTCTTAAACCGAACTCACGTAGTTTTTCGTCCCAACTTTGGGAAAACGTCCCGCAGTTTGTTTTGACTCGTCCTAACTTTGGGAAAACGTCCCGCTGTTTGTTTTGACTCGTCCCGACTTTGGGAAAGCATCTCGCTGTTTGTTTTGACCCGTCCCAACTTTGGGAAAACGTCCCACAGATTGTTTCGACTCGTCCCAACTTTGGGAAAACGTCTCGCAGTTTGTTTCGACCCGTCCCGACTTTGGGAAAACGTCTCGCAGTTTGTTTTGACTCGTCCCAACTTTGGGAAAGCATCCCGCAGTTTGTTTTGACTCGTCCCAACTAGTTGGAAAGCATCCCGCAGATTATTTTGACTCGTCCAACTAGTTGGAAAGCGTCTCGCAAATTATTTCGACTCGTCCAACTACTTGGAAAACGTCCCACAGTTTGTTTTGACTCGTCCAACCAGTTGGAAAGCATCCCACAGATTGTTTTGACTCGTCCAACTAGTTGGAAGGCGTCCCACAGATTATTTCGACCCGTCCAACCAGTTGGAAAGCATCTCCGCAATGCGAAACCTTTATTCCAACCCCGAGACGAGCTATTTGTACATGTAGAGCTGAAGGATGGGATAAAGGGCGGCTCGCAAACGAACTAAAAAACCGTCGCCACAAACCTGAAAGAGCTTCGGAGCAACCCGCACGAAATGGTATTGAAGACGAATGAACGAAACAGGGTCGCGACGCGTTTCGAGATACATAATCAGTCGAGCTTTTAGAAAATCGGGGGCGGCAGACTGAATTTGATTCATCAGTTCGAACCGTGCACCATAGAGCGGCAAAACCAGTCGGCGAGTACTGCGATAATGCCCCATTCCCCACACCAAAGCGTTCAAAGCGTTGCGCCAGGAAGGCAGACTGCGATGGAAATCTTTATAGGTTGCAGCATCGGCGTGCCGACGGAAATTAACCAGAACAGAATCGAGAAACACTATGCTGTCGTGAGCCGCAGCGGTTATGCAGAGCGCGGCGTCGTATATGGAATGGCGAAATATCGGATGATTGTCGGGCGGCAGTTCGCCGAGCAACTCGCGACGGAAAAGTAGCGTATGGCCAGGCAGGGCGAGAAACATCATTCTGAAAATGCTCGTGTTGCGCGGCCTACTGTCGAAGTGAGCAAACGAGCCGTCGGACGAGAACGGGCGGGAGTGACAGCTGCACATCATATTCGGCCCGATAGCCCGCATTTGTTCGGCTATTTTGTGCGGTTCCCATATATCGTCCTGGTCGGAAACGGCAATAAAACTGCCCGTGGCCCTTCGCATCGCCGAGAGAAAATTGCCGTTAACACCGTGCCGCCCTTCGTTTCTGAAAAGACGGATAACTGAATAATTGCGAGCATAACGCTCGAGGATAGTCCAGGTGTCGTCGGTCGACCCATCATCCTGCACTATTATTTCGTGAATCGGATAAGTTTGCGCAATGATGGAATCGAGCTGTTGCTCAATGTAACGCGCGCCGTTGTAGGTGCACAGAACAATTGAAACCGTGTTGTTCATTGGTAGAGATATTCAATCAGTAGCGTGCCGTTCCATATTGCGAGCCACAATGTGAGCGCAGCGAGCAAGGTTCGCATAACAATTCGCGGCCAACCGGCGAGGCGAGGCAGAATGAAGGCCATGCCGAGGGGAATAACGTAGGCCCAATGAGCGGTCATGATGTAAACCTCGTTTATGCCAAAGCCAAATACAAGATGAAGCAAAACGTCGAGCGCTAAGAACGACAGGGCCGTTTGCATGAGCCTGTTTCGCCGTCCCATCCACGCACCGAGAACAAAGAGCATAACAAGCAGGGCTTCGACAATGTAATTGAGCACAGAGTCGTAGCAAACAATAACCGGGCGGTTGCGCATCACGTCGCCAAGCAGATATCGACGATGGAGCTGCAACGATTCGCCGAAAAAATTCTCCTTTAAAGTTTCTGTGCGCGATGTTGTCATGTCGGTCCAATTCAGGAATCTCTTCCTGCTTATCGGTTCGCCGGCATTAGCGCGGTCGGGTTGCATCGCCCGAAGTTTTAACTGCTTCTGCCGATGTGCCCGCCAGAATCGGGTGAATGCAGCGGTGCGTGCCGAATCGTTTGCAATACTGGTTGTGTCGTTGAACATCTTTCGCAAGCTGTCGCGCTCGGCTCTTACGACCAAACTGCGCTTAATCTTCGCAACTCTCACGCTTTCGGCCACGAACGTTTCGTGTTCCCATTCGCCAAAGAGCGCAAGACCTATCGCGGGGAGAATAACGGCGGGGAGGATGAACTTTAGTCGGAAGAATCGCTTTCCATTCACGAAGAGCGCAGCCAGAATAATCTTCAGTCCGTTATTGAGCGATATTCCGGCCGTGAGCAGAAACAGCGCCACGGTTTGCCAGGCACGCATCGGTACACCGTTGCGCATCATCTTGCCCGAAACATAGAGCGTGAGCAACAGTGCGAAGAGCGACATCACGAAATGGTCGGGACACACAGCCGCCAGCATCACGTGAGCGAACGAAAAAAGCATTGCCGAAAGCGTTGCAGCCTCGAAAGTGCTTGTGCCGATTAGCTCTTTGCATATTCTGAACATCAGCACGAAGGCCCACACCGAGCACACAAGCAGCACCGCTCCGACAACGAACTGTGCGCAGTTAATGCCCGTAAGTTCCATCAGGGCACGGTTCAGAACATAAAGCGGATAACAGAAGAAAGCGAGCAGCGGGTGCCTATTCACGTCGAACGCCGTTGCCCAGCTCGAAACCACGCAATAGGTTAGCGGGTCGAAACCCGAGATATGAAATCCGTCGATGAAAGTTTTGCGATAGTTCCCTTCGGCAGAAGAGAAAACGGGGAAATATCGCGCAATAACCAGCGCCTGAAGAATAATCTGCCAAACAAGAAACGCGGCTGTTGGCCAACGCTCCTCACGACGAATACCGGGCACACTGCTCATCCGAGAAGATACATTGCAATCTGCCCGCCGTTGTAAATCCACAGCCACAAGGTTAGCGCGACAAGCAGAATCCGCATAACGCGCCGCGGACCGTAGGCCAAGGCTCGCATCGTGTAACCCAACGCAATGGGAACGATGAACGCCCAGCCGGCCGTCATGATATAAACTTCATTTATTCCGAAACCCATTATTATATGCAGCGTAACATCGAAAGCGAACCACGCGAGAAGCATCGCAAAGAATCGCTCCCGGCATGCAATCAACGAGCTAAGAAGGAATAAAAGAACAATAAGACCTTCGATGATATAATTGGCCGTCCAGTTATAGGGCACGAATATCGGTCTGTCCCACGACACATCTTTCAGCAAATAATTCTGATGCAGTTGGAACGATTCGCCGAAGAAATTCTCCTTTAAAGTTTCCGTGCGCGAGGTTGATACGTCCATCCATTTTCCCACTCTGCTATCAAAGGCCGCCCTGCCCGTGTGCGCGTCGAGCCACGCTTTGCGTTCGGCCAGTCGGGCTTTGAATTTCTTTGCATTCTTTTTCAGATTGGCTCGCTCGATTTTGTGAGCAACCTCTTTCTGCGGAACCTCGAACGCATAATATTGAGCTTGCTGAATGCCGACTAGTATTCCCAGCGGAAGCAATATTCCCACAAGCAGATTCTTCCATCTGAAGAACCGCCGACCATTCGCAAACAACGATGCCAGAAGAACCTTAACGCCATTCGACGCCGATATTCCGGCCGTGAAAAACATCAGTCCAAACGTTTGCCACGTTCCCATTGGCTTGCGTTCCTTCATTTTCCGCCCTGCAATGTAGAGCGTCATCAGAAGAAGCATCAGAGAAATTATAAAATGGTCGGGCGCCATCATCGGCAGCATCACATGCGCAAACGAAAAGAGCAAGAAGGTGAGCAGTCGCGCATCAAACGGTTTCAGTCCAACCACCTCGCGCATTATGCGATACATAAACACGGCCGAATAAACCGTAGAAACCACCAGCACTACGGCCATGAAGAACACCGCGAAGTTGGTTCCCAGTTGTTCAATCATCCAGTGGTTCAGAAGATAAAACGGATAGAGAATACTAAGATAAAGCGGATGCCGAACCGTTTCGAAATGGATGCGCATGCCCGAAATAGTTATCCACGACCAGCAGTCGTATCCCGACAACCGGAAATTCTCCAAGAATATTGTCCAGAATCCGCCGTGCGCTCCCATCGTGTAAACCGAATAATGACTGTAGATAACCAGCGCATTAAAAGCCACTGCAATAAAAAGTACAGCTAACGCCATCCAGCGTTCTTCTTTCTTTATTTTGAATAAACCCAGTGCTGACATTTTTCTATAATCTTATTTGAGTTTTAAGGTTTCTTGCGCGACAAAGTTAACATATTCTTCAATATACTCTACGCCTGTAGCTGCGCCGCACGGCTTAACGCACCGACCGCCACCATCCAGGATTAACGCGCCGTTTCGGAATAAAACGCCTAGGCGCTCCGGCAGTAAGAACGGCATTAGCGTCCTCGGAATGCGACGTTCCGGCGATAAAACGGCATTAGCGTTCCCGGAACGCCGCGTTCCGGCGATAAAATGGCATTAGCACTCCCGGAACGCCGCGTTCCGGCGATAAATTGCCGTTAGCGCCCCCGGAACGTGGCGTTCCGGCGATAAAATGGCGTTAGCATCCTCGGAACGCCGCGTTCCAGAGATAAAATGGCGTTAGCACCCTCGGAACGTGGCGTTCCGGCGATAAAATGGCGTTAGCGCCCTCGGAACGCGACGTTCCGGCAATAAAATGGCGTTAGCACTCCCGGAACGTGGCGTTCCGGCGATAAAATGGCGTTAGCACTCTCGGAACGCGACGTTCCAGAGATAAAACGGCGTTAGCATCCCCGGAACGCCACGTTCCGGCGATTGCAAACAAAAAATAATTAGCATTATTATCCACGACTCGCGTATTAATAAAACAAACAAGGGTGCGCTCCCACAACGGGACGCGCACCCTCTTGCGTAGATCGCTATCTACTAGAAAGGAGAAGCCTATTTCTTTGGCGGACGGTTCACCTTTTCGTCGGATATGAACGTGATAGTCCGCCTGTATTCCGGTCGAGCAAAAGTCCTTGACCCATTACCATCTACCAATATGGAGCCGGGTATTATTCGCAGCATCAAATTGTGCGTTGAGGTTGTTCCGCCGAATGAGAGAATGTTGTCTACAAAGAACAGCTGTTGAACCGTATGGTCTTTGTCGGCATAATGAAGTTTGAAAACCGGCGGAACGGGGTTGATTAAGAATTGCGCCGGGTCGTTCTGATAGAACGAAATCTTACACTTCAGATCAAAGTTCGGAGCCGATGCCAACGCACCCTGCAGAAGAGTGTTACTGGTGTTCGGTACAAGAACCTTGCTCGGTAAATTCTTTATTATGAGAATCGAATCCGAAATAATCGACCATTCCACCTTCAAAGAATCGTATATCGGCCTACCGGTTTTCTCATCGTTCTTTCCTGTGTAAAAAGTCATTTTCCCATGATAGTCGCCCTTAACCTCCTTTAGGGCCGACTGACGCTCTTCGGGCGTTAGAGTTCTAGGCCACCAACTTGGGTCGCTGTCACACGAAGTGAAAGCCAGAACGGCAAATACCAGAATTGCCAAATACTTAAATGTTTTCATAATTAAAAAATCGTTTGGTTTGTGTTTACGCCCTTTTAAACATCCATCGGCCATAAAGATTGCTTTTCGCCCTGGTTAATTGATGTTAAGCCAATCGGCCCCTTATCATCATGTTCCATATTTTTGCCACGTTTTTTTAAGCTTCATTCAAGCAATTACATCTATCCTGACGCATTTATACGGATGAATAACGATGAGAAGTGCATCAACACAAGACAAGGAGAAACAAATAATAGAACTCTTCGTGCGAGATGAAAGTTCGGCGATGGACAAACTCTACAACGAATATGCCGACAAGCTCTTCGGAGTGTGCAGGCGCTATCTGACAGACTACGACTCAGCGCAGGACGCACTACAAGATTGCCTGATAAAAATCTTCACACAATTCAAGAGTTTCGAATATCGAGGCCAAGGCTCGCTGTGGGCCTGGCTAAACAGAATCGCCATAAACGAATCACTCCTCTTCTTGAGAAAAGAAAAAACATCGGCATTCATCAGAACAGGAAACGAACTCCCCGATACCTGCGACGACGAACCGCCCGTGAACGACATCCCAATCGAAACAATTGCCGAACTCATCAGAAACCTGCCTAAAGGCTATCGAACAGTGTTTAACCTATTCGCGCTCGACGGATATTCGCATAAAGAAATCGCCCAAATGCTGGGAATAAAAGAATACACATCGGCATCGCAATATTTCAAAGCGCGAAACATGCTTGCAAGAATGATTAAGCAATACAGACAGAAACAACAACAATGAAAGAACAATGGACCAAACAATTGCGCGAAAAAATGCAGGACTATTGCCCTAAAGCGCCCGACGACATGCTCGCCAACGTAAAGCGCGAACTGAAAAAACAAACCGTCCTCAAACGCGCCACCATCCGAAGACTAACAGTGCTGCGCGCTATCGCAGCCACACTCTTCGCGGCCCTGGCTGGAGCAACCATATACATTCTCAAAAACACTACACCCGAGATAACAAAACCAACAGCCAACGTTCCGGCAAACACAACAACCAATCACCCCCAAACACTCGCCAATCAACCCGAAACGCTCCACGAGTCATTCACAAAAGCGAGTCGTACGAAAAAGGAACTCTTCCAGGATGACGAGCAAGTCATATATAAGAACCATGAAACCTATTGCCCCATCGGAAATGAATCCCTCCAAATAGAAACTCCTAAAACCGAGATTGCCCAGGCTGAAACTTCACAAATCGAAAATCAATCACCACAATCGCCTGAAGCTGTTCTCGAAAAACATGCCAACACCCCCACACAGAATAAAAAAGACAGACATCTCCCGGTTGACAATCTCCCCAACATTAAAGCCGAACAAGCCTACGCTCCCCTAAGCATCGACGCTTATTTCACCGGCGCCGGAACAATCAATCAATCCGCTCTTCCACCGCAATACTATGCCTCAATCTTCGAACCCGAAAATGAATTGATTGCCAAAAGCCTTCTCAAAACAAGCACCACAATACAACACGACCAGCCCGTTAAGTTAGGTCTCTCGGTAGGTTACCCCATAAGCTCGCACTGGACCTTGCACGCCGGTCTTTCCTACACCCGTCTCTCCGCCCGAATATATCGCTCCACCATTTTACAAACAATCACCACAAAACAGCACCTCGATTATATCGGCCTGCCCATAGCCTTGAGCTACACTCTCGTTTCCACCCGTCGAGCAAGAGTTTATCTCGCTGCCGGAACCGAACTGCAGAAACTCGTCAACGGGAAAACATTCAGCATTTCCTCAGAAAACGACGGCGATGCAAACAAAGCCTCCGAGACTACGAAACTTACCGAATCGCAACTGCAAATGTCGGCCAACATCTCAGCCGGACTATCCTACATCGTTATCCATCCGATAGCCATCTACGCCGAGCCCGGTCTGTCCTACTATTTCAACAACGACTCCCCATTGCAGAACTACTATAAAGAACGCCCATTAAACTTCAATATCAATTTCGGCGTACGAATTAACCTCTAAATAATTCCACGCCCGTCTTGGAAAATGCAACTCAACTATCGGCATTTTTCTTGCCGATTAGTTCCTCTTAATTCTGAAAGATTTTTGTTTAGTCGTCATTATTTAGTTTTGCTCTTATCTTTTCAACTGCTTGGCATTTGTCTATGATAGAATTCTTATTCCCGAAGCTTTGATGGCGTTCTTATTCTCGAAGCTTTGATGGGGTTACGCCCAAATGAGTTTGCAAATAGCGAGTGAAATAGGCCATGGATGAGAAGGCGTATCTGTCGGCAATCTCGGAAATCGAAAGATTACTATTGCGTAATTCACGTTGAAGGTCGGTCAGCGTGTAGTGTGTAATCCAATATATCGCACTGTATCCACTCACTTTCTTAACCGTTTCGGATAGATGCTTGGGCGAAACGAAAAGCTTTTCAGCAAAGTAAGGAATGTTGCGATGCCGACGATAGTTTCCTTCGTCAAGTAACTTGAAGAAAGCGAAAGTTAGCGCTGACGACTGGAAGGTGATTTCGCGCGAGCCGTAGATTCTTATCGAGAAATCGAAATTATCTAGAAACAATTGCCAGAGGGCCGATTGCATTATTTCGCTTCTGAAATGATTGCCCTCGATGCTTAGAAGATATATTATGTTTTCATAATCGTGATGCCAACGTTCTTGTTCAGCGGGAAGAAGCTGCATTATGGGTTCGACATTTAGCAATAAACAATAGCGTACAACATAACTCGACCGTCGACCCGACATGAGCAGAAAACGTTGTGAAAGAAAGAATCCTTCAACAGCAAAGTCGTTACTGGATTTAAAATTTTTCATCAGTTCGCGATTGCGAAGAACAATCACTGTTCCTTTGCGAGCTTCTTTCTGCTTGCCGTTATATTCAAAGGTGCAGCTCCCCGATGTGCAGAGTGCATAAATAATCATGTCTTTCGTTACGTCGTCTGATATGAGAGCCAAGTCATTCGTGCGCAGAATCCATTTATTGTCGTATTCTATCATAATTGTATCTCTATGAAAATGAGCGATTAGTTATGTCACAAAAGTACTAAATAACTATGGTTTTATTGCTCATGACTGCTAACTTTTCTTGTATTCGTCTTTCTCAATTTGGTCTCTCATGTGGCTCTGGAAAAGGGTTTTTAAAGATTTGGCTACCTTTGCGAATACTTTCAGAAAGGTCGAAAGTTTCAATTATAGCAACAATTTGAAATCGAAATATGAGAAAGATTATTACCCTTTTCCTTGCTTGTTTAATAACGAATTGCCTACAGGCACAAAACGACACTATCCGGCACGAGGTTCTACTCGAAACCGACAGCGGGAATATTGTGATTGCGCTCTATAATGAAACCCCACTCCATCGCGATAACTTCTTAAAGTTGGTAAAGTCGGGAGCATATAATGGTGTTCTTTTCCATCGGGTCATCAAAGATTTCATGGTTCAAACTGGCGACCTCGGTTCCCGGAAAGCCAAACCGGGACAGCAACTCGGCGACACTCCAGAAACCTATTCCATCCCAGCCGAAATTTGTTATCCCAAGCTGATTCATCGTCGCGGTGCCGTAGCCGCTGCTCGTGAATCAGATGAGGTTAATCCCGAGCGTAAATCGTCGGCCTCGCAGTTCTATATCGTTTGGGGTATCAAATATTCCGATAGCCAACTAGATTGGGCACAGGAAAGACTCAACGTATATACAGGCGGAGCAGTGCAAATGACTCCCGAAATTCGCGACATCTATAAACAACAAGGCGGCACTCCTCATCTCGACGGCCACTACACAGTGTTCGGAGAATTACTTGAAGGATTCGAAGTGGTCGACAAAATTCGTAAAGCATTGGTCGACGAGAACAGCAGACCACTTACCGATATTCATATCAAACGAGCAACAATTATAAAGTAGTTTACCAATCCCCTTATAAGCGCCGGTTCGTTTTAAGATAATTTTCACAGCTTAAAACTTTAACCTAATTTTGTAGCGGAAATATTGCAAGTTATGAATGCTAATGAGAAAACGCTGAATACATTCACAACCCGTGTCAGGCAAATGATTCTCCAATATCAGGAAGTGAAAAAAGAAAACACCCAACTACAATCCATTATAGAACAGCGTGACAAGGAAATCCAAGAACTTCAAGCAAAACTCTCTCAAGCGCAAATCGACTACAATTTCCTCAAAACGGCCCGAATGATTGAAATCACAGACAGCGACATGGAAAATGCTCAAAAAAGAATTGCAAAACTCATCAGGGACGTAAACAGATGCATCACAATACTTAGTGAAGAATAAGTCTGAAAACAAATGGCAAACGATAAATTGAAAATCATACTCAATTTTGACGACACAAAACTATCCGTCACCATTCCCCGCGAAGACGAGGAATATTATCGTTTGGCAGCCAAACAAATAACGAGCACTGTAAACACATACTCTTCCATTTTCAAAGAACAAAAAAGAAAGGAAGAAATCCTATACATGTCTATGCTCGACATAGCGCTGCGCTATCAAAAAGAAAACGCACGAAACGATACCGCGCCGTTCAATAATATTTTAGACCAACTCACATCCGAGATTGAAGATGCTCTGAAAAAACAGTAAATAAAAACTTTTTAAACAACAATACAGATATAATGAATATACTATCCATAATCATCGCCATTGTGTGCCTCATCATCGGAGGTGCAAGCGGATATTCAATCTTTCGCTACTTGATAAAAGGAAAATACAACACATCCATAGAACAAGCTAAGAAAGAAGCCGAAGTAATCAAAGAAAAGAAACTCCTCGAGGTCAAAGAAAAGTTCCTCAATAAAAAAGCCGAGCTCGAAAAAGAAGTCCAAACACGCAATCAAAAAATACAGCAAAACGAGAATCGACTCAAGCAACGCGAAATATCACTCAACCAACGGCAGGAAGACATATTCCGCCGCAAACAAGAAGTTGAACAACAACTGCAGAGAATCGAAAACGAAAAGAAAATACTGCAAACAAAGCACAACGAGCTCGACAAAATGCAAGATATGGAGCGAGCCAAACTAGAAGAACTATCCGGCCTCAGCGCAGAAGAAGCAAAAGACCGACTGATTGAAAGCCTCAAAGACAAAGCCAAACTCGACGCAGCATCCTACATAAACGAAATAGTTGATGAAGCAAAACTCAACGCCAACCTCGAAGCAAAGAAAATCGTCATCAGAACCATACAACGTGTAGCCACCGAAACAGCAATCGAAAATTCAGTTAGCGTTTTCCATATCGACAACGACGAAGTAAAAGGACGAATCATCGGGCGCGAAGGCCGAAACATCCGAGCCCTCGAAGCCGTAACAGGAGTCGAAATAGTTGTCGACGACACACCCGAAGCCATCGTCATTTCAGCCTTCGACCCCGTTCGTCGAGAAATTTGCCGACTGGCTCTACACCAACTCGTGTCCGACGGACGAATCCACCCCGCAAGAATCGAAGAAGTTGTGGCAAAAGTGAAAAAACAATTAGACAACGAAATAATTGAAACCGGAAAACGCACCGCAATCGACCTTGGCATACACGGTCTGCACCCAGAGTTAATACGAATAATAGGTAAGATGAAATATCGCTCATCCTACGGGCAAAATCTCTTACAGCACGCACGCGAAACAGCCAACCTCTGCGCCGTTATGGCCAGCGAACTCGGACTGAACCCAAAGAAAGCAAAACGAGCCGGACTGCTGCACGACATCGGAAAAGTGCCCGACGAAGAAACCGACCTTCCACACGCACTCTACGGCGGTAAGATAGCCGAGAAATACAAAGAGAAATCCGACATCTGCAACGCCATTGCAGCACACCACGACGAAGTTGAAATGACAACTCTACTTGCCCCAATCGTTCAAGTATGCGACGCCATCTCGGGCGCACGCCCCGGAGCTCGCCGCGAAATCGTAGAAGCTTATATCAAACGCCTCAACGACCTCGAATCAATCGCAATGAGCTATCCAGCGTAACCAAAACCTACGCCATCCAAGCCGGTCGAGAGTTGCGAGTAATCGTAGGCGCCGACAAGATAGACGACACAGAAAGCGAAAAACTAAGCAGCGAAATAGCCACAAAGATTCAAAACGAAATGACATACCCCGGTCAAGTTAAAATCACCGTCATTCGCGAAACCCGTTCCGTGGCCTATGCAAAATAAAAATCTTCCTTAAAAGGGGGAGATTCATGTAATCAAAATCAGTCCGGAGGTGAACATCATTATCAGTGTTCACCTCTTTTCTTTTGTTTATTCTCCAAACAACCATTAAAATATTCTTCATCCTTTCGCAAGACTCAATAGCACTACCGTTTTATATCCTCTAAAAATTCAGAAGAGCATATATCTTTTTGTTTTATATATACGGAAAGTTCCGAACATTATTTACATTATTTTTTATAACTTAGGAAAATTCCGGAAGTAATTTTCATTACTATATTATAGTTCCGTAAAATGCCTAGATTAGTTTACACTATTTTTTCATAATCTCGGAAAGTTCCTAGGATAGTATATCTTATTGTTTTATAACTTCGGAAAGCTCCGGAGATAGATTATGCTATTGTATTATAATTTAGGAAACTTCCAGAGATAGTATATTTTACTGTTTTACAACTTCGGAAAGTTCCGGAAATATATTATACTATTGTTTAAGTGTTTCGGAAAGCTACGAAGATATAAAACGAAATAGGATGGTAGGATATTTAAAGATTTACCCTCACAAGTAAAATCGGATAGGATAATAGATGATTAAAAACAAGAAAGACAATATTCCTTTGAGTGAAAAAAATCGTGTTCCGATAAAAAGTCGGGAAAGATAACAAGAGTTTAACGCCGCAACTTTTACTAGCACCGAACTCACGAGTATTTCTAATAATCGATTAGACGTAAATGTTTATTTTTGCAGACAACAAAACACAAGTTTCTTATGCAAGTCAGGAGTCATCTATCTATTCTAGTTCATGATTTGGCAAAAAAATATGGCGCCAAACAAGCTCTCACATTTAAAAATTTCGGTAGCACTACATGGAAATCGGTTTCGTGGAATCAATTCTCGTTTCGAGTGAAACAGGTTTCGAATGCATTACTCAACATCGGACTCAAACCGCACGAACGCATCGGCGTGTTTTCGCAGAACTGCATACAATATCTCTACACCGACTTTGGCGCATATGGCGTAAGGGCGGTTAGCATCCCGTTCTACGCAACAAGTTCGGAAGAGCAGATTCAATACATGATTCAGGATGCAGGCATAAGATTCTTGTTCGTTGGCGAGCAGGAACAATATAACAAAGCCCACAGAATATTCGCCCTCTGTCCGGCGCTCGAACGGATAATCATTTATGATTCTAGTGTGAGAATCAGTACGCACGACCCACACGCGCTATATTTCGAGGATTTTCTGAAGTTCGGCGAGAATCTGCCCCGTCAGCCCGAAGTAGAAAAACTGTGGGCCGAGGCGCAAATGAACGACATGTGCAACATTCTCTACACAAGCGGCACAACAGGCGAGGGAAAAGGCGTTATTCTGACTTATAAAATGTTCGACGCCGCCCTCGAGGCCAATGGCAAATGCGTTGCGGTGAGCAACAAGGACAGGATAATCAACTTCCTTCCGTTTACGCATATTTTCGAACGCGGCTGGGCCTATCTCGCCATGAGTCAAGGGGCCGAAATGATTATAAATACCGACCCGAAAGAAATTCAAAAAAGCATGCGCGAAACACACCCCACGTGCATGTCGGCCGTACCCCGATTCTGGGAAAAGGTTTATGTTGCCGTGAAAGAACGAATCGAAAGCTCGTCGCCCATGCAGCAAAAACTTTTCAAACACGCACGAGAAATTGGACGGAAACGCAACATAACCTATCTCGCACGAGGGAAACGTGCGCCGCTGAACATTGAGCTAGAATATCAGTTACTCAACAAAACCATCCTCAGCATTGTTCGCAAACAACTCGGATTAGAGCATCCCAACATTTTTCCAACCGCCGGCGCTTATGTCTCGCCAGAAGTGGAAGAATTTGTGCACAGCATCGGAATAAATATGATTGTAGGCTACGGACTCACCGAAAGTCTTGCCACCGTGAGCTGCGACCGCAAAGGCGAACCGTTTACCGTGGGTTCGGTTGGCAGGCCAATCGACAGCATATCCATAAAAATAGGCGCAAATAACGAAGTGTTGCTGAAAGGTCCGACCATCACACCAGGATATTTCCACCGCGACAAAGCCAACCAACAAGCGTTCGACAGTGACGGATTCTTCCACACAGGCGACGCTGGATATATAAAGGATGGTGAACTCTTTCTCACCGAACGCATAAAAGACCTGTTCAAAACATCGAACGGAAAATATGTTGCCCCGCAAATGGTGGAGGGAATGCTGCTCGTCGACAAATTCATCGACCAGGCCGTTGTGATAGCCGACCAGCGCAAGTATGTTTCGGCATTGATTGTTCCCGAGTTCCGCCTGCTAGAAATATGGGCTAAAGAACACGATGTAGAGTTCGAAAACCGTGAAGATTTGTGCCGCGACAAAAGAGTTTACAACATGATAATGGAACGAATCGAAACCCTACAGCAACGACTCGCACAGTACGAACAGGTGAAATGCTTCACCCTTCTTGCCCACCACTTTTCGCTCGAAAGCGGCGAGCTCACCAACACACTCAAGCTACGCCGGTCGATTATAAACAAAAACTTCAAAGAAGTAATCGACAAGATGTACGAGGAATAAAAAGAAACACCATGATTACAGCTGAACAATTGAAAGACATACAGGAACGAACCGAAGCTCTACATCGTTATCTGAACATCGACCGAAAACGCATCGAGTTCGAAGAAGAACAACTTCGCACACAAGCACCCGATTTCTGGGAAGACCCTGCAAGGGCGCAAGAGCAAATGCGTAAGGTGAAGAATATCGAAAAATGGATAAAGAGTTACGACACGGTTCGCATGCAGGCCGACGAACTCCAACTGGCATTCGATTTTTATAAGGACCAGCTTGTCACCGAGGAGGAAGTCGACGAAAATTATGCTCGGGTGGTTGAATCTATCGAAACTCTCGAACTAAAAAATATGCTCCGCCAGGAAGAAGACCCCATGGAATGTGTTATGAAAATAAACTCCGGAGCCGGCGGAACCGAAAGTCAAGACTGGGCCGAAATGCTAATGCGAATGTACATGCGCTGGGGTGAAGCACACGGCTATCGCGTCACCATATCCGACATTCAAGACGGCGACGAAGCCGGAATCAAAAGCGTAACCATGAAATTCGAGGGCGGCGAATATGCCTACGGCTATCTCAAAAGCGAAAACGGCGTGCATCGACTCGTTCGCGTGAGTCCATTCAACGCACAAGGCAAACGCATGACTAGCTTCGCCAGCGTATTCGTATCACCTTTGGTTGACGACACTATTGAAGTCTACGTAGACCCCGCCCGCGTGAGTTGGGACACATTCCGTTCGAGCGGTGCCGGCGGTCAGAACGTGAATAAAGTCGAATCGGGTGTCCGTTTACGCTATCAATACGAAGACCCCGACACAGGTGAAAAAGAAGAAATTCTCATCGAAAACACCGAAACCCGCGACCAACCCAAGAACCGCGCAAAAGCCATGCAACTTCTCAAATCGCAACTCTACGACCGCGCAATGAAAAAACGCATGGAAGAACAGGCCAAAATCGAAGCATCGAAAAAGAAAATCGAATGGGGAAGCCAAATCAGAAGCTATGTGTTCGACGACAAACGAGTGAAAGACCATCGAACAAACCATCAAACATCCGACGTAGATGGAGTAATGAACGGCAAAATCGACGACTTCATCAAAGCCTATCTAATGGAATTCCCCACAACCGAAACCGAATAGAATAATCTTAAAACAAACATCATTATGAGTCAAAAAAGCAAACTGAATCGCAAAAGACGCGAAGAAAAACAAGAACGACAGGCACGCAAGGTGTTCAAATGGATAGTCATCTCACTACTCGTTCTCGCAGTGTTGATAACAGCTTTCTATGAATATATGTTAAGCTAATGAGTGGCTTTGAAATAGAACGGAAATTTCTTGTGCGAAAGAATTCCAACTGGAAAGCCATGGCGAAATCGTCTACCCGAATCAAACAAGGCTATTTCGCGGCAGAAAATACCGTTCGCATCCGTATTCGCGACAATCGAGGCTACCTCACAATAAAAGGTCCATCAACAAATGGTGGACTGACACGCTATGAATTCGAGAAAGAAATATCTCTCGATGAAGCTGAAAATCTGCTCAAACTTTGTCAAGGCAGTATAATTGACAAACGTCGCTATCTCATCGACTCCGATACTCATACCATCGAAGTAGATGAATTCTATGGCGACAACGAAGGTCTTGTGCTCGCCGAAATAGAACTGTCCAGCGAAACTGAATCTTTTTCCCATCCCGCTTTTCTTGGTCCGGAAGTCACCGGCAAGAAGAATTTCTACAACTCCCAAATGCGCTTCTTCCCTTTCAAACTTTGGCGCGATCAACTGTCTAGGGAATACTGGTGAATATGATTAAAGCTAAACCTTTTATTAAGTGGGTTGGCGGTAAAAGTCAACTTTTGGAACAACTAGATGCACAACTTCCCGTTAATTTTGCCGATTGGAAAGATGCAACATATATAGAACCATTCGTGGGCGGCGGAGCAATGTTGTTTTATATGCTACAACATTATCAAAACATCAATCATGTTGTGATTAACGACATAAATACGAATCTTACAATATGTTATTCTATCATACGCAACAATCCGGAGCCTTCAATGTTCCATTCGGCAGATATGATCGCCCATTAAGCAACACCTCGAATTTCAACGACTACACGAAAGACATCTTCAACGAACTGATAAACCTCCTGAAATCCGAATGAAAATCTATTCTCGCGAGGTGGCGATTCAACGAATGAACTCTTTGGCAAATCAAAACAAAGAGTTTTTTTTCATCATAAGCTACGACACAAAACAAGCTTACATAGAAGAACTTGCTAACATCGATAATGCTCGATTACTCTTTTCATTCCCCGACCTTAGCAACGCACCTTCAGCAAACATTCAATACAAAAACGACATTGAATGGAAAATGATTCCGCCCAACAGAAATGCCTACAATCGTAGCATTGAGTACGTGAAAAGCAATATTCGCGCTGGAAACAGCTATCTCACTAATCTAACTTGCCGCATGCCTATCGAAACCAATCTAACGATGCACGATATATTCCAACGCTCTAAAGCCCTCTACAAATGCTGGCTGCGCGACAGATTCGTGTGCTTCTCGCCCGAAATATTCGTACGGGTAGACGGCGAAATCATCAGCTCCTTTCCCATGAAAGGCACCATCGATGCTACGGTTACAAACGCCGCCGAAGAACTGATGAAAAACCCGAAAGAAGCCGCCGAACACGCAACCATCGTAGACCTCATCCGAAACGACCTAAGCATAGTGGCCAACAGTGTACGAGTTGAACGTTACAGATACATAGACCGACTAGAAACTAATCACGGCGCTATTCTTCAAACCAGCTCCGAAATACGCGGCCATCTCGCCCCCCCCTACCTCCATAATCCCGGCAGCATGCTCTTCGCCCTTCTTCCAGCCGGCTCAATCACCGGAGCGCCCAAACGCAAAACTGTGCAAATAATCAGCGAGGCCGAAGATTACGAGCGCGGATTCTACACCGGCGTTATGGGGTACTACAGTCACGGTCGCCTCGACAGCGCCGTCATGATAAGATTCATCGACCAAGAAGATGGAAAATTTTTCTACAAGGCCGGAGGCGGAATAACCGCCCGAAGTGATAACGAAGCCGAATATCAAGAAGTAATCGAGAAAGTTTATGTGCCGATTTATTGAAACTATCCGTATTGAACACGGCCGAGCTCACAACCTTACTCGTCACGAACAGCGCATGGAAGCAACCTGCCGACATTTCGGATTCCAAGCTCCGCTAGCCGAGTTAAACCGTATTTGCAATCACCCTACCCTCCCCCGTAGACTCTCAAAACTCCGAATTGTCTACGGCCCCGAAGGAATCGTCGAAACAAGCTACACTCCATATTCCATACGAAAAGTAGACACCCTAGGGCTTGTAGATGGATTCGATATCGACTATTCCTACAAATTCCTCAACCGCAACTGTCTCAACCAACTAAAAGACGGCAACTCTCATTTCGACGAAATAATAATCGTGCGCCACGGCCTGATAACCGACACATCCTACACGAATCTCGCATTCTTCGATGGTCGTACATGGTTCACTCCTCGCACTCCCCTCCTTCCCGGCACAATGCGCGCTCGCTTACTCGAAGAAGGTCGTCTCACACTGTGCGACATTCGTCCTTCCGGGCTGAACGTTTTCAGTCATGTTGCCCTCATCAATGCAATGCTGAATCTCGGCGAGCTGCAACTCCCTATCAATCGAATAACAAACCGATAACCCCGGCATCACCCCTAATTATAGTGCAATATGGTAATCCTCCCCTGCCCCAAAAACGACAAATGATCACGATCAAACGTCAATCAAATCAATCATTAAAAAAAATATTTCCCCCATAACACATCTAAGAAGGCTGAATATCTGTTGAGAACGACATAACCTTTTCCCTCTGTTTTATAGCTCTATTAAAATACTATTAACTTTGCACCAAAACCTTTCACAAATCAAATAAATTAAGAATGGTAACTTCTCCGATTTTTACTCGTCTTTAGACGAGAGACGAATACAGAGATAAGCGTATGAATTATGACTCCAATACTGCATATCTTATAGTTCGACCTAGATAAACGAATCATATGAAACACAATTTATTTGTATCACTGCCTATATTGCTCACCCTGATGATTCTATCGTCATGCGATCCGATTGGAAATCTTTTTTTCAACAAAACCTTCTATGCCGGAAAAGCGGAGATGTCCTTTTCTGCCGATGGAGGAAAAGATGAAACATCTATTGTTAATAGTAGCCATAAGCCGGTTAAAGGAAAAACAGGTTGGAGCTTCAGCCAGGTTATATAGTTGATGAAAAAAATAATTCCCAAGACATATTACTTCAAGATAAGGAGGAGGAACTCCCCAACGAAACGTATATGGTAGATGCCGGTTGGGTAAAGTTCTATTATCCGAAAAAAAGAAATAAGATTCGAGTGGAAGTTGCTCCCAATCCGAATAAAGAAATGCGGAAACTGATTTTTGATGGAGGTGGAGGACCAGTCTACTACATAAAAATAGTTATAAAGCAAGCCGGGAAAACCGACTAGCAAATAGATTCCCCCCATAACAAATCCAAGAAGGCTGAATATCTGTTTAAAACAACATAACATCTTCCCTCTGTTTTATAGATCTATTAAAATACTATTAACTTTACACCAAACATTTCATAAATCGAATAAATTAAATATGAAAAAAATTATTATTTCACTCACTCTGCTGAGTATGTTTGTATTCACTGCTTGTCAAAACGACCAGAATGCTCAAATTGAGAATGATGCTACAGAAAAGGTATCGCAGTCTTCCCAATTTTTAGTAACTCCCGAGGAGGCTAGACAATCTCTTAAAAATTTTATGGATGATGTTGCAGCTCAAACTCGTGGTAACAATAGTACGATTCGTGAAATCGATGAGATTATCGATCTAAACAAGTTTCCATCCACTCGATCTACTTCTCCTCTAGTTAAATCTATCGGAGAAGACTTCTACATTGCAACTTTCAAAAACGACAAGGGATATGCACTCTTATCTAAGGATAAGCGTACTTCTCCGATTTTTGCCGTTTTAGATGATGGGCATTTCTCTATTGATGACCTGGAAGAGTCTATAAAGCGGCTCACGCTCTTTTAGAATTACAGGTACGAGGTAGAGAGGCTGAGATGAGATATTATCATAGATGGATTAATGATAATGATAAGGATAAGATAATAGGCCTAAAGTCACTGATGAAAATGTTGATTGCTGGAATCCTTATTATGACCACATTAGAGATGGATGGAGGATGGTCCGATTCGCTGAACCGAGATTAAATACTAAATGGGGACAAAACATATCAGAAGATAAAGCAACTTTATACATAAATAAAAATGGAGCTCCCTATGATTCCGTATATAAGGTTAATAATGTTTCCACAAGTATTTGTGATAAAAGTAAAGTAGAAGCTTATGGTTGTACACCAGTAGCATATGCACAAGTTATGTATGCTTTACGTAACGAGAATGGTTTCAAAGATCTTAAATATACAAATGGGGAACCTGTTCTCTGGAATAATATGAATCCTGATAGATCTTATCAGATACAAGAAGTAGAACGTTTTATAGGATGGATAACTGCTAATTGTTCACCAACTTATTTGAAAGAGGGGACGATGGTTTTTAACACCAATGCAAAAGATTTTATGCGTAAGATTCTTGACCCATATATAAACTTCACGTTATCAGAACTGTATTATGTGGGAAGGTGATTTTAACGGCTATGGGTGGAAAGAGAGTCAAAAAGTTGTAGAGGAGTTTTTTAAATATCCCAAATGCTTTGTAATAATGACCGGCAGTCCCCAAATATTCAGTAAGAGTTATCATACTTTTGTTATCGATGGTATGGTAGAGCTACATAAAGATGGTGTTAAAGGAAGTGGATTTCTAGGTACCGGTCTTTTCAGCAAGACACATTATGGAATCCGCCATCTTTACCATGTTAATCCGGGATGGAATGGAAAACATCGTGGTTTTTTCCTTTATGTGCAAAACGTAAATAATGAATTCGATTACTACAGTAATAAGCATATGAATTATGACTCCAATACTGCATATTTTATAGTTCGACCTAGATAAACGGAATCATATGAAACACAATTTATTTGTATCACTGCCTATATTGCTCGCCCTGATGATTCTATCGTCATGCGATCCGAATGGAAATCTGTTTTTCAACAAGACCTTCCGTGCCGGAAAAGTGGAGATGTCCTTTTCTGCCAATGGGGGAAAAGATGAAACATCTATCGTTAATAGTAGTCATAAACCGGTTAAAGGAAAAATAGGTTGGAGCTTTAGCCAGGTTTATACAGTTGATGAAAAAAATAATTTCAAATACATCTTACTTCAAGATAAGGAGGAGGAACTCCCCGACGGAACGTATATGGTAGATGCCGGTTGGGTAAAGTTCTATTATCCGAAAAAAAGAAATAAGATTCGAGTGGAGGTTGCTCCCAACCCGAATAAAGAAATGCGAAAACTGATTTTTGATGGAGGTGGAGGACCAGTCTACTATATAAATATAGTTATAAAGCAAGCCGGGAAAACCGACTAGCAAACAGATATACCCTTATAACACATCGGAAAAGGCTGAATGCTCAATTGAAAGCATTCAGCCTTCTTCAGTTCTTTATGAGGGGAGAGAAAGCGGAATCACAAGCGTTATTCGTCGGAGAGAAGCTTAGCTATTTCGTCGTCGGTTTTCTTTATCCGCGAGCGACAGAGTTTAATCAACGACTGCGCTCTTTTGAGTTCGGCGGTAAGAGAATCTAGGTCGAGCGAACCTTGCTCCATACGGTCGACAATAGCTTCAAGCTCGGTTATCGCCTTTTCATAGTTCATTTGTTTATTCATAAGTCTTGCTGTTTTACGATTGATTCTATACTTCCTTTTGAAAAACGGGTGAGCAGCGTGTCGCCCGATTTAAGTGTAGAGGCCAAGCGCACAACGCGCCCGTTATGGAGAGTTATGCTATAGCCCAATTTCAATAGTCGGTCTGGATTATTGGCTTGTACCCGTTGCTGAATAAGTTCGAGCCGATGTTGCTGCTGCGTTATCCTATTACGTACCAAGAGCGGCAGGGAGCGAGTAAGATTATCGAGCCGTCGGGAATGTTTGTCGAGCAACTCGTGAACGACAGTACTCAAGCGATGCGAGTCGGCCTGGATTCGTGCCTGCTGTTGGGTTATGAGGATTTTCACTAGAGCCGGAGTTTTGGAGATGATGCGCCCTATTCGTTGCTGCTCGTCGTCGATTCGGTTTCTTATAAGACTAGTCATTCTGCTTTCCGCTTCACCAATGTCGTTCCATGTTCGGAGAAGGTGATCTGTGAGGAATGAAGCAGCGGCGGTGGGCGTTTTAACGGATGTGTGCGAAATCATATCGAGAATGGACTGGTCGCGCTCATGCCCGATGCCTGTTATTATCGGCAGCGGAAAGTTGGCCACGTTTTCAGCCAGCTGGAGAGTGTCGAATCCGGTTAGATCGGCCGTTGCTCCGCCACCTCGGATAATAACCACGCAATCGAACTGTTCACAACGTTTGTTGATTTCGTTAAGCACCGAAATCACGCTATGTTCAACCTGTTCGCCTTGCATCACGGCTGGGAAGAGGCGGGGTGTAAAACTAAGGTTGTGAATGTTGTTTTGCAATTGATGGACGAAGTCGCCGTAGCCCGCTGCTGTTTCCGACGAGATAACGGCTATACGTTGCGCGAATCGCGGGAGAGTAAGTTCGTGCTGTAGGTCGAAAACACCTTCGTCTTTCAGACGGCGGATTATTTCGAGTCGCTGCCGTGCTATATCGCCGAGGGTGAATTCTGGATTGATATCGTCGACAATCCACGAGAATCCATATCGCTGGTGGAACTGCGCATGCACTCTAATAAGGAGTTTCATTCCGGCCCGTAGATTCTGCCCGGTAACTCGTTGGAATTGTTCGCGAAGTGCAAGCCATGCAGAGCGCCAACATTTAGCCGAAGCCTGGGCTATGGGCGTGTTTGTTGCTTCGTCTTTCTGTGTTAGGCTAAGGTAAAGGTGCCCGCCGTTTTCACGACTTTCGGCGAGTTCGGCTTCAACCCAGAAAGATTGCGGTAAGGCGGTCGAAACAAGGTCGGCCACGAGAGAGTTAAGTTCAAAGAGGGAGAGATTTCTCATTGTTCTGTCGAGGAGCGGTTGCTTTGATAGGCTTTCCAGAAGTCGGGAATGCCGTAGCCGAAGACGTTATCGGGATGCTCTTTTCTGTTGGCCGAGCTGCGCACAATATCTATGATTTCGAGGGCTGTTTTTTGCGGCAATGCTTGCCACAAACAGGCCACCATACCCGCAACAAGCGGACAGGCGAACGACGTACCGGTGTCTTGGATGATGAAACCGCGCCCCGACACTACGCTGGTTGGACAACCAAAGGCCATCACGTCGGGCTTCACTCTACCGTCGGTTGTCGGACCGATTGAGCTGAATGCGGCGTTAAGACTGTCGGGGGCTATTGCTCCAACCGTGAGAATATCGGGTGCATCGGCCGGTACACTGATTTTTTTCCATGTTCCCATCCCATCGTTTCCGGCACTGTTCACAAGTACAATTCCTTTGCGGGCCAGCATAGAAGCAGTGCGCGATATTAACGCGGTTCTACCGTCGAGGTCTATGTAAGAATAGTTTTGCCGCTTGTCGTCGAAATAATGATAGCCCAACGACGAGCTGATTATATCGGCGCCCACCGAGTCGGCAAATTCAACTCCGGCCGCCCAGAAATCTTCTTCGGCCTGCGTTTCGGTTATGAAATCTTCGCATCGCAGTAGCCAATAACCAGCCTGCGGAGCCGTTCCCACGAACACCGAAGGTTGATTAACGGCCATCGTAGAGAGCGTTTTGGTACCATGGTCCATATGGCGGAAAACATCATTATCGTTATCGGTTCCGCTCACGAAGTTGCGCGTGCCCAGGATGTTCACGTTCGCGAAGGTAGGCATGCGGTCAACGTTCATGAATCCGGCGTCGAGCACGGCTATGCTGATTCCTTTTCCAGTGAATCCGTGGTTATGCAACTGTCTCCCGTTGAAGCCTTCTATTTGCCGGCGCGCAATTCCATAGTAGTCGGTTGCGATTGAGTCAAGCAGCATCAGCCGGTCTTGGAACTTCACACGCAATTGCTGCGGACGAATCGAATCGGGCGACGCAAACACCTGTTTGTTTGATACAACAAACGGCAATGCAGCCAGCGCTTCGAGTTTGACAATATTATTTCCACGTACCAGAGCTGTGTTGTTCCACTTGCTCAAGGCCACAATTTTCAAACCCGATTTACGAATCTGCCTGAGATAGACTTCCGACACGGGCAGGTCGGTTGAATCGATTATGAGTTTTTGTTTTGTTCGTCGCTGCAACGCCCGTTTCGAGAGAAACTTTTCGGGTTGAGCAATAGAACCGTTGTGCCAACCTTATCGCGAAAGGCGATTCTGTACATATAGGTCTTTCCGCCGGGATAGGCCACGAGTCGGCCATCGCTCGACTGTGCCGACAGGCTTGCCATGGCTGTGAAGAGCAGCAGGGAAAGGATAATGGTTTTCATGCGAGGGCTTATGTGTTTTTAGGTTCAAGAATCTGCCACAGAGGGTCGGGCGGAAGAGGGGAAGTGACACTTATTATGCGATGCGAAACCGGATGTTCGAACTCCACGTGGCGACTAAGAAGCGATATGCCTCCGTCGGGATTCGAACGGTGTGCGCCATATTTCAGGTCGCCGCGGATGGGACATCCCATAGTTGCCAGCTGACAGCGAATTTGGTGATGTCGACCCGTCATAAGATTCACTTCCAGTAGCGTGTAGTTGTCGCCCTCGGTGAGCGTGCGATAGCTAAGAATCGCCTCTTTCGACCTCGGCATTTCGTGTTTATAGGCATAGCTTCGGTTTTGGTTTTCGTTTCTCACGAGCCAGTCAACCAGTGTTGCCTCGGGTTGCGCAGGTTTGCCTTCAACTATGGCCCAGTAGATTTTGCGCACCATTCCATGTCGAAACATATCGTTGAGTCTGACGAGTGCCTTCGAAGTTTTGGCAAACACCACGTTGCCGGCCACCGGTCTGTCGAGCCGATGTACGGTGCCTAGGAAAACATTTCCGGGCTTGTTGTATTTTTCTTTGAGCCATTGCTTAACGATTTCCGACAACGGTGTGTCGCCGCTTTTGTCGAAATGCACTAATTCGCCGGCCTCCTTGCAAACAATAATCACATGATTGTCTTCGTATAACACTTCCATAAACCTGTAGATGAAAAAGGCAAAGGGCTTTTCGTTGCTCCTTTGCCGTATTTTTTTTCTGATTCTTTAGAAATCCATTCGGGTAGAATCAGGTATTCATTCCACCGTCTACCTGAATAACCTGCCCTGTGACGTAGCTCGACAAGTCGGAAGCCAGATAGAGTGCTGTGTTTGCAATATCTTCAACCTGTCCACCGCGACGGAGTGGAATTTTTGAAATCCATTCATTACGGATGTCGTCGGTGAGCTGTTGAGTCATTGCCGTGTCGATAAATCCTGGTGCGATGGCATTGGCGCGAATACCTTTGGGTCCCATTTCCTGGGCTACGCTCTTTGCCAGAGCAATCATTCCGGCTTTCGATGCGGCATAGTTGGCTTGCCCGGCATTACCGTGAACGCCCACCACGCTGGCCATATTGATTATGCTTCCGCCGCGCTGGCGCATCATCACCGGCACGCAGGCGTGTATGAAGTTGAACGCGCTTTTCAGATTCACGCCGATAACGGCATCCCATTGCGCCTCGGTCATTCGAAGCATGAGTCCATCTTTAGTTATTCCGGCGTTGTTCACAAGAATATCCACGCTTCCGAACTCTTCCTTGACCATTTTAACAACCTCTTCGGATTGGGCAAAGTCGGCCGCATTGCTCGAATAGCCTTTCGCTTTCACGCCTAGAGCAGCAATTTCGCGCTCGGTTGCCAAACCTCCGCCGGCTTCGTCGATAACCAAGTCGGTGAAGGCGATGTTAGCTCCTTCCTGAGCGAATTTCAAAGCGATGGCTTTTCCTATTCCACGTGCAGCTCCTGTGATGAGCGCTGTCTTTCCTTGTAGTATTCCCATTGTCTAATTTCTTTTTGATGTATATATATAATGAATAATTCTCTCTCGTTTTATCTCTGTTTTTTCTTGTTATGCCCCAGTGCGCCATAAACAACTTTGGCCACCATCGGCCGGCTGCTTTCTTCGGTTAGCCCGTGTCCCAAACGCCCGTAAATGAAGGTACTTCGAGTCCTTTTATGCAATAGTGTGTAATGTCGGCCACAAGTTCCACGTCTTCGATATCGAACTCTCCGTCGGCTTTAGCTTCGGTATAGACCTTTCTGAAAAGTTCGATTTCGTCTTCGTCGAAATTCTTCCTAACCTTTTCTACCATCCATATATTACGGAAAAATTCGGCACGCAGATTACCATTTCTCATCACCGTTTCTTTAATCATGCTCAGGTGTGTATAGATGAGTTCGATAATCTTGTCTTGGGGTGAAATTTTCTTTGCGGCTACCTCATCGAGCTTGTCGGAGAGGCGTTCCAGTTCGCCTTCAATGACTGCGTAGTAGATGTCTTCCTTACTTTTAAAGTAGGTGTAGAGTGTTCGTCGTCCTTTGTCAGACGCCTTTGCAATATCGTTCATCGTAGTGTTTGCAATGCCGTTTTTGGCGAACAACTGTCTAGCTACATCGACAAGTTTTTGTCTCGTTTTGGAAACAGACATATCTCCTCCTATTTTTTGATTAAATGGCATTTGCACGTTGCAAATGTTGCGTGCAAATGTATTGCTTTTTAAATTCTCTCCAAAAGATTGTCCTTGTCGGGAGACCGTCGGCGCCCGGCTGAGAGGATATAGTAATAGATATGAACGGGAGAGGAGTATTCATACGGTTTAATCTTATATCGAACCGCTTGTTCTAAATCAAGAAGACATGTGAACTTTTGTTCAGACAGATTGATTGATATATCTTTGCCGACGTGAAACAGTTAGCAATACATTTCCAGAACCCGATCGCACAGGCGCTCACCCCTATGACGCAGAGAAATTTCGATTTCTCTGTGATTTTTTCGTCCAAT
>NZ_BAKH01000035.1 GCF_000614105.1 Prevotella micans DSM 21469 = JCM 16134 | reverse complement strand
ATGTACCATCGGTTGTGAAGAGTCGCCCGATTGTTGAAAACAACGCCAATTCGGTGCTTATGAAATTAGATAGAGTTCGCCACTTCCTTTTCGTGAACGATAGAAAACCATTTTCCGAGAAACAAAATATGGCCATATTCCGTGGATTGATAGGACAAGACGGAGGCCCGGATTTGAAACGTAATAGATTCGATTTCGTAAAGCAGTATTTCGGGCATCCAATGTGCAATGTCGGGGTGATAGACAAACAATATCCAGAGTGGTGCACGGAAAAACTAACTATCGACGAACATTTGAATTATAAGTTCGTAATGGCTCTCGAAGGCAACGACGTGGCGAGTAATCTGAAATGGGTTATGTCGTCGAATTCAATTGCAGTGATGCCGAAGCCAACGTGCGAAACGTGGTTCATGGAAGGAACGCTCCGGCCGAACTATCATTATATCGAGATTAGACCAGATTTCGCAGATTTAGAAGAGCGGTTAAACTATTATATCTCACATCCCGACGAGGCGGAGAATATCGTGCAACATGCTCACGAATATGTTGCACAGTTTCGTAATGCGCGGCGTGAACAACTGATTTCGCTTCTGGTTCTAAAGAAATATTTCGACTTCATCGAACGTCGGCTTGCCGTTCTATAAAAACAGTGACGGCTTTCCGAATAGATTGCAAACCAAACTGCAATGGATTGATTTCGTTAAGTGGAACCCAACGAGCATCGGCAGCATCATCGGCGGCCCGTAGCGGAGCGATACTTTCAACAGAACATAGGAAGAACGAGTCGAGCGTCGGGACGTCGAAACCACTGTAACGATAAGTGTTCGGTAAAGAAAAAAGAAATTCGACACGATTTACCGTAAGCCCGGTTTCTTCTTTCACCTCGCGACCTACAGCTTGCCCCAAAGTTTCGTTTGTGTCGCAGAATCCGCCCGGAAGGTCGAGCGTTCCTCGAGCAGGTTCTGAGTTTCGTTTAACCACTAGCAATTCCTCTTTCTCGTTAAGAATAATCGCAGCCACAGCAGCGCTGGGATTGAGAAAATATTCGAATCCACACGACCGACAATGTTTGCTCTTCAACGAACTTTCTACGAATTGCGCACTTCCGCAAACAGGACAGTGAGTAAATTTCTCTAGCAAATGCATAATTACCAATTATCGGTTCTGAACGGAAAAAGTGGTAGAAGAGCCTGATTATAAACATTGCCAAGCTGGAAGTTTCGGAAACAATATCGCACAGCAACCGGATGCGGTACTTTCTCACTACGCACCATAAGTCCTATTCGCCAGTCGTAAGCCACTTCAGCTTTATGAAATACTCGGTCGTCGCCAGCAATTTCAAATCCTTGAAAATCCTCGTATCGACTGATTCCCTGATAGTCGTTCTTCAGAAATATGATGCACGTGTCGCCCTTAATTCTCATCTTTTCAAAACGTGCGCTTTCACACCTGATATTCTCGAATCCGTAATTTCTATTCAGGGCGATTTGAGCCAATCTTTCACCAACAGGCTTCTTCATTCGCGGGTGAATCTGTTGCGTTTCCCATGGATAAACACAATCATTCGTGCAAACGATAGCCGAGTTTGGAATTATCGTTTGCGCTTTGAGTTGTTGCTCGCGAAGATAGGCTGCCTCGGTTCCGTTAGCATCGTTGTTATACCAGCATGGGGCAATCTGTACAAAATAGAAAGGCAGCTGTCCCTGTCCGAACCCATTACGCCACTGTTCAACAAGACAAGCAAGCAGATTAGCATAGTTCGGAGAAGGAAATTCGACGTTCGAGCAACCTTGATAGAAAAGAATCCCCTTGACCGTGTAGCCGAGAATAGGCGAAAACGTTCCGTTACCCCACAGCAGCGGACGATGATAGTCCCAACTATATTGCCTGACAATCTGTGCACTGTCGAGCGGTTCCGATGTTAGCGCCTGCAGATTCTCACGATTGAGCCAACTCTCCACACGCGTACCACCTTTGTTTGCCTCTATGAGTCCGATGGGAATGTCGAGTGCCCGATTCATCATCCGAGCAAAGAAATATCCCACCGCACTTTGGTCAGGAACATTTCTCTGGTCTACACATCGCCACGAGCAAGACGCGTCATCGAGCGGATTCATCGCCATACGACTCGGAATCTTGCAGAACCGAATCTTATCAGTCAGTCCGCCGGCTTCAATAATCGCCTCGTTGCAGCCTTCAACCGGACAGTTCGGAAAGCCTTTCAGCGGCATCTCCATATTGCTCTGTCCAGCGCAAACCCAAACTTCACCCGCAAGAACATTGTTAATCACCGTTCGCTCACCATCGTCGAAGACTATATTAAGCGGCTGATATGATGCTCGTGGTGTAGTGACATCCACATTCCATTGCCCGTCCTTTCCAACCGTAGTAGAGTAGATTTGTACCGACCATGACACACTCACCTTGACAATTTTTCCATGTGTGCCCCAGCCCCAAAGATGAACTTTGCTTGTTTGCTGGACTATCATATTATCGGAAATGATGTGCGGAAGACGAACCTTGGCTTGCAGAAAAAGGACAGCTGTTAATAGCAGAACCGAACTATTAAAATACGTTTACTCATAACTTATTTCTATCATATTGCTCACAAATGTACTAAAAACTCTAAAGCCCCGCTCCCTCCTGCTTACTTTTAGCTAACTTTGCGCAACATGAAAATCAAAAAAGAAAGGATTATATGAAGCTCCACAAAATCATTCTGCTCGTTGGTATAACTCTTCTCACAACCACAGCAAATGCCCAACAAACTTTTGATGTTAACCTCTATAACATGCTGCCCGAACACAGCAATGGCGACCTCTCGGACACCGCCAAGGTGAAAGTGTTCCTGCCCGATGAAAGCGATGCAACAGGGCGCGCCGTAATCATTTGCCCCGGAGGAGGCTACAGCATGCTAAGCATCAAGCATGAAGCTATGATTGGGCCGAGTTCTTCCAAGACATGGGGATAGCCGCAATTGTTCTTAAGTATCGTATGCCACATGGCAATCCTGACATTCCAATCGAAGATGCCGAGCAGGCGATGAAGCTCGTGAGAATAAATGCCACCGGATGGAAAATCAATCGCAACGATATTGGTATAATGGGCTTTTCATCCGGTGGTCATCTGGCCGCAACCTTGGCAACACAAAGCCGTGGTGATGCCAAACCTGACTTCCAAATACTATTCTATCCAGTAATTTCGATGACTGAAGGGTTTGGACACGATGGAACGATGATAAATTTCCTAGGCAACAATCCCAGCAAGCGCGACCAAAAGAAATACAGCGCCGATTTGAATGTGAGTAGAGTCACTCCGCGGGCTTTTATCGCTTTAAGTGACGACGATGACACCGTACCGCCATCAAACGGGGTTAACTACTACATGGAACTCTACAGAAACGGTGTACACGCCTCCCTCCATGTCTATCCAAGTGGTGGACACGGGTGGGGAAGTAAGATAGGTTTCCGTTTCCATCAGGAGATGATGATGGATTTCAAAGCCTGGCTAAAGAGTTTCTAGTATCTGTACCATAAAATGATTCAGGCTCTGCAACGCTAACTGTTGCAGAGCCTGAATTTTTTATTTCATATGGCTGATTACATAATAATTTGTTTCTTTCCGTTGACTATATAGACACCATGAAGACCGGAAAGAGTTGATGCTGCTCGTCGAACAAGCTTGCCGTCTATCGTATAGACATCAAATGATGCATCAGACAGTCTTGGGAGATTAATTCCCGTCACAATTAAGCTTTCAGACACAGGTGCTGATTCTATTCCATCGGCATAAACGGCTGTCACGCTGAACAGATGGTCGCCGGCTGTAATAGGGCCGTGAACCAAATGGCTCGTAGAGTTGTTGGATACTGTAGCTAGGTGATTCTTATCGAAGTAGACATTATATTTTTCAACGCTGCCACCACGCACCGAGTATGATATATCGTCGACGAGTAATCCGAAAGCATCTGTTGCCGTGTGTCGAATAGCAAAATATTTTGTTCCAGCAGGCAAATGAACTGTTTTCTCGGTCCATTCCATCGTGGCGGTGACTGTCGAGCCTATTTGAATGAAGCTTTCGCGTCGGTTATCGGTCAACGAGTATAAAACTTCGTAAGTTTCATCGCCATACATATTCGAAAGGCATTTTACAAAGAAGGTTGCAGTTTGTTCAACACCTGGTAGTTCGGGTGAAATGAGCCAATCGTCAGCAGCTCCTGTCACTGGGCAGAATGAAATAAGATATTGTTCGCCGGAATGAGCTTTATCACCATCATACATATTAGCACCAAACACGCTTCTTGGGTTAATTACCTGCCAGGCGTGAGGTTTGGCAGAGTTAGGATATGTAACGGCTCCCCAAGCGCTAGTTGTTTGTGCGTCGCCATCTATCAATGTCCACTGACCGAACGCACCTTCATGTTTAGTACTCGTTATGCCTCCGAGTGAGAAAGGTTCAAACGTGCCAGTATTTTCAAAGTCTTCTGTAATTACGGTTGTAGTTTCTTTTAGTGCCTTCCAGTTCATTTGAATACCGTCTGATTTGGTTTCGAGAGTCAAATTCTCAGGACGAGCGGCTTGCGAGGCAACGACTTCGATTATTCTATCAGCAGAGTTATCAGATTTATTTTCATCGGCTTGGTAAATTATCTCAGCTTTCAGATTTACTTCTCCGGCAGCTGTGAAGATTGTTGTTGGCATCTTAGCTTCGATAATTTTTTCATTCATAGGTTCCAATCGGTCGCTAAATTCTTTATCGACAAGAATCATATCGCCTGCAGAAATCTTGACTTTATAATTGCTGGCATCCAATTTACCATAGTTTTTCATAACAAGACGTACATCTACCGATTCCCCAGCCTTTACAGTTGCTGGCGCATTGAAAGACAGCACCTTCAAATTATTCTCGAGCATATCTGTAATGTTGATATTATCGAAAACTAGTTTTCCAGCCGTATCGAACGATTCGAAAAGACCTATTCGTATATATCGCTCGTTAGAATAGGCTGAAAGATCTATCTGATATGTTCGATAATCGGTAGACGGATTAACGACACCAACCATTGTCTCACTTCCATCAGGTTTTACAACGTAGACACCAACCGTATTGCCACTCGAAGTACCTTTTACATCAAAAGTAAGAGTCGGATGGGCTGCACCACTAAGAGAAATCTTCCCGGAGTATAGCTCACCGTATTCAGTATCGGTAGGCGAGTTGATTTCGAAAGCGTATCCATCTCCGTCAGAAGCGTCTGCAGATATTTTCATAGTCATATCGCTTCCGGTACCGTTGAATTTCCAATATTTTGTAAGCGAACCTTTTGTTAGAGTCTCTTTGAAAGGTAATTCGTAAGGCTTACCTACTAATAGACCGCTCATATGAGCTTCGCCAGCACCCGCAATATTCTTTGGCTGAACGGCCAGAACATTTCACCTTGCTCTCCGCTATCGGTATTGAAAACGACAGTCGACTGGTTATCATTTCGTATAGAGTCCAGCTTCTGATAAAGAAGTCTTGTACCATTATATATTGCCGTATTCCAAACCAAGTAGTCTACATTCTCCGGAATAACCAATCCACCATTAGCTCCAACTGTGCCAACCTTCTCCCAACTTAATTGAATATTAGAACCGCCATCAGCAATCTTTATATTATGTGCATAATCAGGAACATCAACCCCTACATATACACTTTTTTCATGCTTGACTCCTTGCTCATCTCCAGCGAAAGGCAACAAGGCATAAGTGTGTCGTCCCAGCTCTACATTTATATCCTGATAAGTAAGATTGGTTCCAGGAACAACATCAGCGAATGTTTCAATTATACGATTATCTCTTCGCAATTCAATTTTTGTTATCTTTTCAGTAAGATTAGTTCCTCCTGCAGTTCGAGTTGGTGCTTTAAAAGACACATCGGTTCTTAGCTCACCTGAAGCATCAGCTTTTACATTAAGATTGGTAACAGAATCAGGCGATGTAGCCATTGCATTAACCTCAACCATAACAGAATCTACATAAAGCGTCCATCCATCACGCGTGCTAAGTGCATGAACACCAAAATTATATTCTCCATCAGTATTAACGGTAATCGAATTATTCGAAAATACAGTGTAAGTAGCCGATTTTAGTTCTATTTCAGGTACAATTTCAGTTATCATACTCTCCACAGATGCCCCTTTACCCATTTTTACCTCAAACTTTTCAGGATAAACCTTCGATGTACCCGCACGAGCCTTAGCCCGGAGTGTGAATGAATAAGATTTTCCAGTTTGCAAGCGTACGGGCGGTGAAATCAACCAGTCGTCTGCAACAATTTCACCAAAGGTATAGCTTGCCGAATGAGATTTTGAATCATGCACCCATGCGCCGCGTGTGCCGAAGTTAGATTCCGACCTATCGCCAGCTACGTCGATAACCGTCCAAATACCAAATTTATCCTTGTTATCGAAGTCCTCGAAGTATGGAACGATAAATGCATTGCCTAAACGTTCCGAATTTGAAAATGAACGCTTACTGTGCTGTGTGCCATTGATTGCAACTACTGCATAAGTATAATTTGTAAGCTCTCCAACAGTTAATTGCTCTTCAAAGTAAGTATCCGTAAAGTTTTCAGCAACCTTAACCTCTTTTCCATCGCTAATTCTATATACATCATAAATCACTCCGCCCATATAACCGTTATTCAAACTTTTGCCAGGAGCTTCCCAATATAAAAAAGCATTTCCGCTAGCTTTGTCAATCTCCAAAACTATGTTAGAAGCCGGTTCTGGAACATCGTAACCAATCCATTTCTTTAATCGAGCCGTAGGCGAACTTCCGACAGCATTCGAAACTACTACATCAAATGTATGCATACCTTCGCTAACACTCACAGGAACTGTTTGATTCTCACCTGGATTAAAACTACCACTTCCAACAGATGTTCCATCGATAAAAACTTCCCAATTAAGACTTCCGCTAATTGCATCACCGCCAAATGTTTTCATGGGAGCAGTGAAAACTACTGCACCATTCGTAGATTCATCCTGGAACATAACCGATAAGTCTGTAACTTCAGCGGGTGCACCGTCTTTTGCAGCTGGTCGACGTATAAGCATGCCGGAGAAAGTATATTTTCCTAATTCATGAAGCTTCGTAGCAGCTCCAGTTTCCAAATTCACCGTGTAAAGAGATGTGCTCTGTGTTGTCTGATCTGTTCCCAGCCAGTAAAAAGTATCATCGGTCTGATCTATTTCTCCGGTTTGGAAGAAAAACGTCCCTTTATCATCAGAAACAGTTACGCCAGTTGGCCCAACCTTCATTTCATTACCAGATTGTTTATCTATACGATACAAATATCCGTCGGAAGCCACACCATAAAGTACGCCATCCTTCGTAATTCCCAATGCACAGTAAGTTTTAGATGATTTAAATAGCGTAGAGCGTTTTTTATTAGGATAATCAACGATGCCGATTTCTCTAGACTTTCCATCAGCGCTGTAGAACTCTCCGTAAGTAGTCCCATCATCTGCTTGAGCGGTTTCAAAAGCCATGAGAGCATAGTTATTCATCATTTCAGTCGAAAGAACAGTCCACGACTCAGTGTCTATAGTGTAAAGAATCGGAGAATAAGTCCCGCTACTATTCCTGGAGTTAAATCCAGCGTAAATTTTTCCATCGACAAGACCTATTCCATTATAGAACATGAAATTTCCTTTTATGAGAGGAGTCAAATTACTCGGAGAATTAGTGTTGCAGCTAGAAATACTCCTGTCAGTGGCTTTCGACATACCAGGAGCATAAGTTACATTAACCCACAGCTCTGCTCCACTACCGGTTTTAAGTAATTTTGTAGGCCTGTTTGTCGATTGATAACCAAATGAACCAGTCATTTCCTTTCCTAAATAAAGCATAGGGTCTAATCCTAATGCTACTCTCTCGTCAGTAGACTCTTTAATTGTTGACTGACTGTTTTTCATCTGTGCAACAGCTGTCAGAGACACCGTCGCGGCAATAAATGCCAAGATTGTTTTCTTCGTAACAACTAACATAATTAAAAATTTTAGGTTTTTGTGCTCCGGAGTCGCTATAATCATATATTTCAGTAATCCGACACATTTTATAACAGCTGCTAATTTACAAATTATTTATTAAATCAACATTTTGACTGAAATATTCTATAAAAATATTGATTCAAGAATCTCTTTGAGTAGTAGAATTAATTATGCTATTAACTCCAATCATTTTTTAGTTTACGTCCATACGTATGGACGATAAATCAAACTTACTTTAGATTAACGAAATACTATTAGTTCGATAAGTAGAACTATATTATAGTTACGTAAATCTAAAAAGTGATAATCCAAGTAAAACTCTAATTAACACACACAAAACAAATGATAAGCTAAACATACTTCGATTTAACATCCTGATGTATGGATGCTAAGTCAAAATATATATTACTTAACAAAATGAACAAAGTTTATACCTATAAAAGTTTGCCGATTAATAAATAGTACATATTTTTGAATCGACAAACCAAAATAATCGGTGTCAACAAACAAGCAACCGATTAAAAATAAATTAGAATGAGCAGAACTAAACGAAAAGTGATTTCCAGACTGGTAAACGGTCCTGAATTTAGCTTCGACGACATTTATATAACCATTTTCAACGAACGCCGCAAGTTCGACGAGGATGGAAACCAGAGTTACATTCCAATCGAAAAAAATTTTAAGCCTTCCGGAGTACGCATATTCAACAGATTCATCAAATACATGGCCGACGGAAACATTTCGCTTCGCGCATTTTGCTCAAAAGAAGGTCTATTATTCTCAGAGCTATCCACCCTTTGCTTCATCATGGTTGGAATGACCGCGCTAGAATTCAAATCAAACTGGATTGCCAAGCGAGCAGGCGAATTGCTTCGCTACACCGACCTATCTTCTACCCAAGTAGCCCGCATAAGTGGCGCCGGCTCTCGTGCCAACCTTTATCACATATGCAAGAACTTCTACGACATCTCCGCCCTCCTCTATCGCAACTTCGAGCGCGAAGAACTCGATTTAAACCGCTACCGATTATAATGCATGATTGCTTTCTCTAATCATTTTCCAAGTTATTCATAAGTTTAGCCTATCTTCTCCAGATAATTTATAAATCGATCAAGTTTTTTGCTTGATTGCCCTGATTAATTTCACAGTCAATCAGGAGTTAGAAGAGTATTTTTTGATTGCGTCACGACACTCCTCCATTAACCACTTGGGTGTGCTGGTTGCGCCACAAATGCCAACAGTTGATGCACCACTAAACCAATCCATATTTATTTCGTCCGCGCTTTCCACCTGGTGGGCATTGGCGTTGACACTCTGACATTGTTGAAAAAGCACCTTGCCATTGGAGCTTTTACGACCTGCCACGAAGATTATAACGTCGTGACGAGACGCGAAGGTCGAAATATTGGGCATTCGATTGGCAACCTGCCTGCAAATGGTATCAAAACTGCGAAATGTAGCCGTGGACGAGATATGGTCCTGAATGTAGCATATGATTTTATGGAATTCGTCGAGATTTTTAGTGGTTTGAGAGTAGAGATAGATATCGTTTGAGAAGTCGAGCTTCTTTACATCGTCAAACTTATCGATAACTATAGCTCGGCTGTTAGTTTGTCCGACGAGTCCCAACACTTCGGCGTGGCCTTTCTTTCCAAAGATGACAATCGACGCGTTGCCAGGCGTTGTTATGCTCTTTTCAAACTGCATCTTAATTCTTCTTTGCAAGGCCAGTACCACAGGGCATGTAGCGTCAATGATTTCAATGTTATTTCGTTTGGCAAGTTCATAGGTTTCGGGGGGTTCACCGTGGGCGCGAAGCAACACCTTCACATTGCGGAGCTGTTTCATCTGTTCGTGATTGATGGTGACAAGCCCTATTTGTTCCAGTCGTTCAACCTCCATACTGTTATGGACAATGTCGCCCAAACAATAGAGCTTCGTACCCTTTGCAAGTTCCTCTTCGGCTTTTTTGATGGCAGTGGTCACGCCGAAGCAAAAGCCACTGCCACCATCAATTTCAATTTGCATCATTTATCAACGTTGAACTTCACAGCCCCCGTACGGCCTGAATACTCAGGCGAATAGGCACATTGAACCGTACAGATACCGGTTTGATAGGTTCCCTCGCGGTCGACGAAATATTCTGTTTCGATGATGTGCTTACCCTTAGCCATTAGATCGAAATAGTAGTTCGTTGTGTAATCTTTCGGCGCAATGTAGTAACCCCAATGGTATCCACTGATCTGATTCAATGGCTCTAGACATGCGGCCCGTTTGTCGATAAGTTGCACAAAGTCGTAGTCGCGGTCGGCCGTAATAGTGAGTCGTATAACGATTTTGTCACCTACTTTGAGCTGGTCGGTTTTCTTTTCGGTGAGGATTTCGCGCTTCACCTTCAATCCGGCAGCCGATTCGGCCACTTCAGTGACAGGCTGGAAGAACTGTGCATAAACGGCTCCCCAGCTTGTTCCAGTGCTGGTTTTCTCAACGGTGAAGGTCTTCACAGGCTTTTGATTCTGGTCGATACTTCGAACGGTTTTGACATATCCCAATCCAGCCGTAGCCTTCGGCGTTTCGAGAATGCTGCCATCGATTTTAAGCACCGATTGCGGTCCGTTGTCAATGCTCCACTTGCCATCGTTCATGAAGGCCCAAACGGCATCAACAGAATTGAGCGGCGTATCCCAAGCTGTGTACGTTTTTCCTGTAGTAACCAACGTTGCATTTCCTCAATGGTCTGGCGATCGGTTGGCGTTATGAGCTTCAGAGCTTCAATAGCGGCCACCTCAGTTGGAATCTTGTAGTCGCGCCAGCTGTAATAAGCATTCCGTGAGTCGAAATATCGTCCTTTCTCCTCGTTGTAGACTGTGTATTCCTTTATGCTCTGGAGATATTCCATGGCTTTGGCGGTTTTATTATGCTGCTTCAGGATTACAGCCGTTAATGCTTTTCCGTAAATAGTGAGTTCGGTAGGTTTCTTCGAGATTCGGTCAACGAGATAGCTTATGTCGGCAGTTTCAGGACGCTTCAAAAGCGCGTTTATGTAGACATAATTGCAGAGCTCATCGGAGGGAATGGCAGTGTATTTATATTTCTTTTCGTTCTTCTTCATCTCCTTGACTTGCCACGCCACTTCCTTGTCGAGATAACGGAAAGAAGAGTTAATTATCGACGTTACGCCGGACTCGCTTTCACCAGTGAGAATTTGTAGACGAGCGAGTGTTTTGACAACAGTGATTGTCATGTAGAAACTCGGTAGCATATCGCAATACCATGAGAAAGCACCGTCGGACTTCTGGAGCTTTTTGATTTCGCTGAGCGTTGTCGACAGTTGATTACGTATAGAGTTCTCGTCGAAGAATTGCATGAGGTTTTGTTTCTGCTTGGCTTCGTTGTTAGCATCGGCAACCCATGGCGTTTCATTGAGCACTAGTTCTTTTAGCTCCTGATTCTTTTGCAGGGCCGACATCATCGAGGTTTCAGTACCCTTCTCTTGCTTCCATTGAAGGATAGTTTCCTTGATTTCGGGCGATGCTTTCAGAATCTTTTCAGCCAACTTATTTGCATAGTAGGCCGATGAGAGCGATACAGCGTTATTGCTGTAGTTATAGGCTACATAAGGCAGAGCCTGAATCATAAGCCAGGCAGGGTTATTGGTATATTCAACCGTGAGCCGCTGACCGGTTGTTCTCTTCGGGAAGAGTTTTGTTAGATCGATAGTCTCGGTACCCGGTTGGTTCTGCGTAAACGGATGAGTGTTTGTAACAAATTCCATGTTTGGAAGAATGGGCAGATAGCGTTGCTCGCCATCGGAATAGTTATCGCCGACTATCGATACTCGTGCAATAAGCAGAGATTGGTCGGCCGACAAGGTTTGCGAGTAGTTGTCAAGCAACTTGGCAATAGAGAAAGTTTCAGACGCACTACCCTGTGCAGTAATAACCACTTGCTTATTTTCGGAATATACAACTGTATCGGTTTCCGGATCGATAAGTTCGAGTGTGCAGGTGCCCTTAACCTCTTTATCGGATGTGTTGAACAGTCGAGACGAGATTGTCGCAGCATCTCCACGCCGTACAAATCGCGGAATATTGGGTTGCACCATCACAGTTTTCTGCGCCACTGCTTCGTCTTCAATCGCACCGTTATTAAGGTCTTCATCGTGTGCTACGCCAATGAATCGCCATGTGGTGAGACTTTCGGGAAGAGTGAACTTGATACTGATGTTGCCCTCGGAATCGGTTTGCAGTTGCGGATAGAAGAACGCTGTTTCGTTGAGGTTTTCGCGTAGCTGAACATCCTTCTTTAGCTTGGTATCAGATTTCTGCACTTCATCTTTCTTTATAACTGGAGCAGTGAATTTAATCTTTGCACGGGTTTCATAAGCATCTTCCGATTTATTGAAATCTTCATTAGATTCTACAGAGTCATATGCTACATCTTTCATCGGAGCGTAAGCATTGACGGTAATACCTGCTAGATTCCCCTGCAATTGTCTATTTATGTAACCATAACGGAATCCGCTCTCGGACTCAAAACCATCCAGGAATCTGATATCGAAGCCTGCGAACGACAGATTCCCAACCGACTGATAAGAGATATTTGCCGAAGACGAGACATTCAGCATCTGTCTGTAATAGGTGTTCCAACTGGTTTGAGGGATATTATCATAGAATGATGGCGACAATGACCACGAATGTGCCAGAATCTGGTCGAGGCTCTTATCGTAGAGCGTTGCCATGAGCTGGGCATCGGCTGCCTTACCATCAGGACGCTGAATGGTGACAGTCCACTCCTCTTTCTGACCTGGTGTGAGTTTGTTGCGGAAAGTTTTCCACTTTACAAGCAGGCGTTTGTCGGGCAGCGGACGAGCGATGGAATGCGAGTGCCTGTATAATTCTCCATCCTTCACCCAGGCCACGTTAAGCGTTATGCCGTCACCATATTCTTCCTTATAAGTAAAGGTACGGGTGGTGATAGCGTTACTCTGGTCGAACGCGCCGGTTTCAATGATTTTGTTTCCGGAGTAGATGGAATAGACCACGTGCTGATTGGCATCGGTCGAACCCATTTGGATGTAGACCGGCTTACCGTCGTTCGAGAATCTTGAATCGGTAGCATAGAACCAGTCGTGCGTTTCGATTACCGGTCTGCGGTCGGTGAGCGAGAACACATAGAAGTCGGTGTCGAGTGTGTCTTTTCCGCACAAGGCGTGCAAATGATAGCGTCCCGAAGTCATCGGTTTGAGCTGCACGGGTTTGTTGGCTTCAGCCGTAGCATAATTCTTATAAGGATCCTTAGCCTTAAAGTCGGCGTATGGCACGATGGCATATTTAACCTGTCCTTCGAGCTGCTTACCGGCCGCATTGAGATAATTAAAGGTTACAGATTTCAGTTCATCTTTAAGATTCTTCTCTTTCATGTTACTGCTGAAAGCCGTGGGTTGCGTTCCGAGCGGAAGCGAAGCATACCCCTGTCGCGATTCGCCGGCAAGGTCGGTTACATCGGCATTGACTTCAAAGTTGAAGAATCGAGCATAATGATATTCACTATTTTCTTCGGGAATGACGAAAGGTAGCGTCACGGTGAATTCGCCCTGGGCATCGGTTTTCACGTCGTCCTCGAACACTTGTTCATCGTTGTCTGGGGAGCGCCACCACCAGAAGGCTTGCTGACGATTCACGGTATAGTGCACCTTAGCGTTCTGAACCGGTACGCCGGCAAAGCTTTTTGCTCGTCCTTTAAGTTTAATGGTGTCGCCGGCGGTATAGGCTTCTTTATATTCGTCGAAAGTCACCTCGAATGTGGGACGTTTATATTCCTCGACGTTGAAACTTGCCGAACCGTTCAATCCTATTTTGGCAATAACGGAGAACGAACCGGTTAATCCGCTGCTCGGTAAATCAAATGAGGTCGACGCCGTTCCGAATCGGTCGGTTGTCACCTTATTGCTTGCTACGATTTCATAGTTAGCGTTGCGCAGTTCTATTTCGAAGGTCTGTCCGGCTTGCACTCTTGTTTTCAGTTCACTATTCGAATAATGGTAAACCACTGCTGCAACGTTGACTTTCTGTCCGGGCCGATAGATTACTCGGTCGGTGAAGACTCTTGACGTAACATTGCTCACAGAATAATTGCTATAGGAGAAGTTGTTATATATGCCGGCTATTTTGCATCCCCTGTCTTTATCGGTATAAACATAAACGGTATATGGTCTATCTTCTTTTAGATTAAAGATTGCCTCGCCGTCTTTATTTGCGGTTAGAATTTCGGTGTAGGCTTTTCGTTTATATCGTTCATCGAAAAAGAGCTTCAGCTTGGCGCCCGGCACGGGCTGACCGCTGGAGGCATCGACAACCACATATCGTATTTTATTTTTCGCCTGTTGTTCGGTCATCAAGAACAGGTTCGATGAATATAGCAATCGATATATAGATGGCATATTTTTCGTCGACGATTCGAACTTAACCAAATAAACGCCTTCCTTGAGTGCCGGAAGCTGAATAGAATCTTCGAAGAATTCATAAGCTTCGTGTCCCGAATAGGTGCGTTTAAAAACATGCTGTGTTTCGGGCTGCAGTTCTTTCTTGATTTTCTCTAGCTCCTTATTATATTCCGGATTCAGAGTTGTACTACCGTCCAGTTTTGTTCGAGTGATGGTGAGCGTCAGGTCTTTTATGTTCCTCATATTCACAAAGAGCTTCTGGTCGTTCTTTCCGGCAATAATCTGCGCTCCTATAGCTTTCGTTCCAAACGTGGGATTCGTTAGTTCTTTCCGTTCATTGGCGAGCGCTTTTATTCCCTGCCACGATTTCCATCGTTCAAGGCTTTCGTCGATGAACTTGATGAGTTCCTTGTTTGTTTTATCTTCTTTGATTACGTCATATTTTCTCACAGCTACTTCGCCGCATATCGGCAGGTCGCCATAGAGTTTTATAATCGAGTCGAGCCGCGAGAGTTCGTCTTTCTTATCTCTGACCATGAGCAACGCTGTGTAGCACGCCGCCTCTCTGTTGCCCCGCGCCACATAGAAACGGTTGAGCGCGGCATAGTTCTCGACTTCCATACCGATGACGTGTAGAAGGTCGTTGGCGAAAATATTATCGTCGGTACCTTTCGCGATGAGCGGATTGAATTCCGACATCTTATGCTGCGCCAACAGCTCGGGATGTTCGAGTGCTTTCTTATAATAATCGTCTTTATTCTCGCTCTCGTCGAATTCGAAGAGCCTTCCCAGCGCACAGTTATACACGGCTCCGAGCACGGCATCTTTCTTCTCCGATTCGGCAACTCGCTTCTTGAGATATTCCTTTTGCGTGGCTGCTGAGTCGGGCGAAATTTGAGTCCACAAACTAGACGAAAGCAGTTCGGCAGCCAGCAGATTTCCGTACGATTTCTCGCGGGCGGCCTTACTTCTAATTTTTTCGAGCACTTTGATTTGCGTTTTCGGCAAATCTTTGTTTTCCGCTTCTTTCACCTGCTTCCACAGCACCTCGTAGGTTTGGCCCCACAGTGTAAACGGTGTTGAAAGCATCATCAACAGAGAGATTAAGATTTTCTTCATGATGTATTTTATTTTCTGAATTGTGTCATTAATAAGTTAGTGTTGGCGAATGCAAAGATAGCGCAATAAAGCTCGCTTTGAATTGCCGAGACAAAGGTAATGCAAACGTCAGCCACAAGAATAAATCTTCGAATAGTGCCCTCCGTGTTACGCTAAAAGAAATGCAACGCTCATCGCGCCATTGCCTATGTGAGGCCGAAAATCACGCAAATCTACATTAATCGGGATTGCTTTTGTGCACACAAACGTTCGAGTTGGCATCCGCGGAGTAGTGAACATGGAATACGAATTTAAATCGGGTGTGCGCAACGGCTCGACATGGCACGAGCTATCGTTTTCAGCAATTAAAGAGCTTGCGAGAGCCTTAACGAGGATGTATTTGCGTCGGTTTTACCGCCGAGATGCGCATAAAACGTTCTTGCAGACTGTGTCAGAGTCCATTTTATCCTGAAAAATATCGTCGCCGACTATACAAAAACATTTTAAGCTCCGGCGACATCGTCGCTACGACTTAAAACTTATTTTTTATGCTGGCGACATCGTCGCCGGGACTTAAAAATTTATTTATGTTAAGGCGACGATGTCGCTTTAACTTATATTTTATTTTAAATGCTGGCGACGATGTCGCTGAAACAGAAAATAAGTTTTACGTCTCGGCGACACCGTCGCCTTAACATAAATAAATTTTTAACTGCTAGCGACACCGTCGCCTTAACTTATATTTTATTTCAACCCGCGGCGACGATGTCGCCTTAACTTATATTTTATTTTAAGTGCTGGCGACGATATCGCCAGCATATAAAATTTATTTCTTGTCCTAGCGACGATGTCGCCGATAACAAAAATAAATTATAAGTCGTGGCGACGCCGTCGCTATTACATATTATAAGTTTTAAATCCCATCGACAGCATCACTAATAACTAAAATAAGTTTTAAGTCGTAGCGACGATGTCGCCGGAGCTTAAAATGTTTCTGTATATAGTCGGCGACGATATTTTTCAGGATAGAATGGACTCTGACACAGTCTGCAAGAACATTTTATGCGCGCCTCGGCAGTAAAACCGACGCAAATACATCCTCGTTAAGGCTCTCGCAAGCTCTTTAATTGCTAAAAACGATAGCTCATGCCATGTCGAGCCGTTGCGCACACCCGATTTAAATTCGTATTCCATGTTCACTATTCCGCGGAGACCAACTCGAACGTTTGTGTGCACAAAACAATACTCACACTGTCACGGCAAAACCTACAAATAAACTTATCGCCCTTCGTGCTGAGCCAATTCTATACGTGAGTTCGGTTTAAGAACCGGCTGGATGCCTCCGATGAGCCAATGGGTAACAACGGATGCCACTCGGGCATAATGCCCGCATGTAGGGACAGACCCCGTGTCTGTCCGAGCCCCACGCCAATTCGATTTTACCGACCGCATAACATATTTCCCACTGTCATTCGGGTGCGGACAGACACGGGGTCTGTCCCTACATGCGGCTAGCGCCCGAGTGGGAGACTTTATTAAACCGAATTCACATAATTCTATGATTTCACGAAAGAGATTCCGGTCGAGCAACCCGTCTGCTTCCGAAAAAAGCGTGCTCATCATTCCGCCCTCCAATCATCCATGAAACTCATGGTTTATAAGACGTTTAGAGCACCTGCGTAATTATTGTTAAATGAAATAGCGCGAGGAAAGCTTTAAATTTTATGGGTTACTTTTGCATGCAAAACCCACAGACAGGTTTTGAGTTTTTCTTCTTAAGGATATCCAAGCATAAATCAGATTATAATTTTAGATAATAAACAGGTATGAGAATTAATAACTTAACTCTGTGCGCCGGCATTGCCCTCGCATTGTTCAGCAGTTGTGGAAGCAGTAAACGAACACTGCCCACAAGCGACGAATTTCCAGTAATTACCATCGGCGCATCAAATGCACAGTTGAAGACCACTTATCCAGCCACCATAAAAGGCATTCAGGATGTTGAGGTTCGACCGAAAGTGAGCGGATTCATCACAAAACTCTACATCCACGAGGGCGAAGCCGTTCGTGCAGGTCAACTCCTTTTCGTAATCGATAATTCAACCTTCCAGGCTGCTGTGGAGCAGGCACAAGCACAGGTTAATTCGGCCCAGAGCGCAGTAAGTCAGGCCAAAGCCAGAGTAGTTCAGGCCAATGCATCCCTGACTTCGGCACAAGCCCAGGCAGCAACAGCCAAGCTAACCTATGACAACAGTAAGAGCCTCTATGCAAGTAAGGTCATCGGCGACTATGAATTGCAAACAGCCAAGAATACTTACGAAACCGCAATGGCCGCAATCAACCAGGCCAACAGCGGCATTGTGTCGGCCAGAGCGGCCGTTAACCAGGCCGAGTCGGGCGTGAAGCAAGCACAAGCCATGCTTTCGAGCGCAAAGGACAACCTGTCGTTCTGCTATGTCAAGAGTCCCACAACAGGATATGTGGGTAGTTTGCCTTATAAAGAAGGTGCGCTCGTAAGCCCATCGATTGCACAGCCCGTGACCACGATTAGCAACGTGTCGACAATGGAAGTTTATTTCTCGATGACCGAGGCCGATGTTCTGAAACTAAGTCGTTCGAACAACGGACTGAACAACGCCATCAAATCCTTCCCATCGGTTAGCTTGAAACTTGCCGACGGTTCGATATACAACCACGAAGGAACAATCGTAAAGACCAGCGGAATAATTAATCCCTCAACAGGAACAGTGAGCGTGATTGCTCGTTTTGCCAATCCGGAGCATCTGCTCAAAAGCGGCGGAAGCGGTCAGATAATCATCGCCCGAAGCGACAACAACGTACTGCAGATTCCACAAGATGCAACAACCCAGGTACAAGACAAGATATTCGTGTATAAGGTCGACAGCGAAAATAAGCTTCACTACAGCGAAATCACCGTTAATCCGCAAAACGACGGAGTGAAATACATCGTGACCAGCGGACTGAAAATGGGCGAGAGAATCGTCACCAAAGGCCTCACCACCTTGCAGGACGGAATGACCATCAAACCCGTCTCGGAAGCCGAATATGAAGCAATCATCAAAAAAGCCGAAGGACTTGGCGAAAAACAGAAAACCGCTGCCGGATTCATTGAAGCAATGACAAGTGGTGAGAAAAAGAAATAGTTAAAGCAAAGGAATTATGACATTCACGAATTTCATCAAACGCCCGGTTCTCTCAACGGTCGTGTCAATCTTCTTCGTACTTCTCGGTACGATTGGATTGATTTCTCTTCCGATTGAGCAGTATCCGGATATAGCCCCGCCAACAATCTCCGTAATGACTTTCTATCAGGGAGCCGACGCACAAACAGTGCTCAACTCGGTTGTTACCCCGCTGGAAGAAAGCATCAACGGAGTTGAAAACATGACCTATATACAGTCGAGTGCAACCAACGCCGGTATGGCCATGATAACCGTCTACTTCAAACAAGGAGCCGATGCAGACATGGCTGCCGTGAACGTGCAGAACCGCGTGTCGCAAGCGCTGGCGTTGCTGCCCGCCGAAGTTACGCGAGTAGGCGTGACGGTCACGAAAAGACAATCGTCCAACGTACTCATGTATTCGCTAACCACCGACGATGGCCGATATGACGACGAGTTCCTGACGAACTATAACAATATCAACGTCGTTCCGATGCTTAAGCGTATCAACGGTGTTGGCGATGTGAATACGCCGGGAATGAAAAGCTATTCGATGCGAATATGGCTCAAACCGGAAAAGATGAAGGAATACGGCCTCGTGCCATCTGACATTGCCGGCGTTCTTGCCGAGCAGAACATCGAGGCTGCCCCGGGTTCGTTCGGCGAACAGAGCAACATGAAGTACGAATATGTGATGCGCTATAAAGGTCGACTGAAAACAGCCGAGGAATACGGAAACATCATAATATCGAGTAATATCGGTGGTCAAACGCTTCATCTGCGCGATGTGGCCGACATCAAGTTGGGCGGTCTGCAATATTCGGTGTCGATGAAGAACAACAACCAACCGTCGGTTCTTGGAATGGTGCAGCAGATTGCTGGTTCCAATGCCACCGAAATAGCAACCAACGTGAAGGCAGCCCTTGCGGATATACAGAAAACTATGCCGCCGGGGATGAAGGTAACCGTCGAACAAGACGTAACAGAGTTCCTCTTTGCCTCAATAGAAGAAGTTCTCTCCACGCTCCTCATCACGCTGGTGCTTGTATTCTTCGTGGTTTACATCTTCCTGCAAGACATTCGCTCCACACTTATTCCGATGATTGCCGTACCGGTTGCACTCGTGGGAACATTCTTTTTCCTGTGGGTGTTCGGCTTCTCGATAAACTTGCTTACGCTCTCGGCGTTATTGCTGGCTATCGCAATTGTGGTCGACGATGCCATCGTAGTTGTTGAAGCAGTCCACGCTAAGCTTGACCTGGGATATAAGGATGCCCTGACAGCCTCTATCGACGCTATGAACGAGATTTCGGGCGCCATCATATCTATCACGCTGGTCATGGCGGCGGTATTCGTACCGGTGTCGTTCATCGGTGGAACTTCCGGAACGTTCTATCGTGAGTTCGGTGTGACGATGGCCGTGTCGATTGTCATATCGGCCGTGAACGCTCTGACTCTCTCACCGGCTCTCTGTGCCATATTCCTGAAACCGCACGGCGAAGAAGAAAAGAAACTCTCGCGCATAGACCGCTTCCATCAAGCATTCAATGTGCAGTATGAAAAGATTAATAAGAAGTATCAGCGCGGAGTTGAGAAAATCATAAACCACGGTAAGATTGCCGGAACTGCAGTTGTTGTGGGTATTGTTGCGCTCATTGTTTCGATGTCGTTCACCAAAACAGGACTTGTTCCAGATGAAGACACGGGTACACTGTTCGCATTTGTCTCCACTCCTCCGGGAACTTCGCAGACTGAGACACAGAAAATCACGAACCAGATTGACCGTATGCTTGCAAGCAACCCTTATATCGAGCGACGCGAGCAAATTCTGGGCTATAACTTCATGGCCGGCCAGGGTTCCGACCAGGCTACGTTCATCGTTAAACTCAAACCATTTGCCGAACGTGAATACAGTTTCTTCCAAAAAATCAAATCAGTGTTCACCGGTGCCGGTATCGCAGGATTGTTTATCGACCCGACATCGTCTAACATGATACTGGGAATGATTTACAAACAAACATCGTCCATAAAAGGTGCGCAGGTAATTGCTTTCGGTCCGCCGATGGTGCCGGGATTCTCGGCCGTAAGCGGTTTGAGTTTCTCGTTGGAAGACAAGACAGGTGGCGACCTCAACAAGTTCTTCCAGATTACGCAAGACTATCTGAAGGCGCTCAACGAACGACCCGAAATCAGCCGAGCCATGACTACCTATAATCCCAGCTATCCGCAATACATGGTAGATGTCGATGTAGCTAAAACCAAGCAGGCAGGAACGTCGCCCGCTGCAGTCTTGGCCGTTCTTCAAGGCTATTACGGCGGAATGTATGCCTCGAACTTCAACGCCTACGGTAAACTCTACCGAGTAATGATTCAAGGAACCGTTGACAGTCGGATGAACGAGAATAGTCTTAACGACATATACGTACGCACGCCATCAGGAATGTCGCCCGTGAGCGAATTCTGCACATTGCGCCGCGTCTACGGCCCGTCGAACATCGCACGCTTCAACCTCTTCACCTCCATTGCAGTCAATGCCTCAGCAGCCGACGGCTATTCCTCGGGCGACGCTATCAAGGCTGTCGAGGAAGTAGCTAGTCAGAAACTCCCGCAAGGCTACGGCTACGAATTCTCCGGACTAACCCGGTCGGAGCAAGAGTCGTCTAACTCAACCGCAATAATTTTCGTTCTGTGTATAGTGTTCGTCTACCTCATTTTGAGTGCACAGTATGAAAGCTATATTCTCCCACTTGCGGTGATTCTCTCTATTCCGTTCGGACTGGCTGGCGCTTTCATCTTCACAATGATATTCGGCCACAACAACGACATCTACATGCAGATTTCTCTGATTATGCTCATCGGATTGCTTGCCAAGAACGCTATTCTTATAGTTCAGTTCGCGCTCGAAAGGAGACAAACAGGTATGGCGATAAAATACTCGGCCATACTCGGTGCCGACGCCCGTTTACGACCAATTCTAATGACGTCGCTGGCAATGATTGTCGGGCTCCTCCCGCTTATGTTTGCCAGTGGAGTAGGCCGAAATGGAAACCAAACATTGGGAGCTGCTGCAGTGGGCGGAATGCTTATCGGCACATTGTGCCAGGTATTCATTGTACCGGCCCTGTTCATGTTCTTCCAGTATTTGCAAGAGCGCATAAAGCCTCTAGTGTTTGAAGACGAAAGCAATCCAGAGGTAGAAAAAGAACTCCGGCAATATACCCGTTGCTTCATTGAAGACAAAACCTCGGAGAAATAAAGCATTAACGAAAACAGACAAACAATGAAAAAGATAAATATAGCCATCGTAGCTCTTGCCGCCCTGTCGCTCACGGGGTGCAAGAGTCTGTATGGAAACTACGAACGGCCGGAAGTAAAAACATCCGGCATCGTTCGCAGTCCGATAGACGACAACGCAACCCTAGAAGGTTCCAACGACTTCGGTAATCTTCCGTGGCGAAGCGTTTTCACCGATCCACATCTGCAAACACTCATCGAAAAGGCATTGAACAACAATCCCGACCTGCTCAACGCCGCCCTCAATATCGACATAGCCGAACAACAGCTAAGCGCATCGAAACTTTCATTCCTTCCATCGCTGGCTCTCTCGCCAACCGGAACAGTTTCGCATTTCGGTTCGCACGTCGAAGCAACCAAATCCTATACCCTACCGCTCGTTGCAAGCTGGGAACTCGACCTCTTCGGCAAGTTACGCTCGTCAAAGAAGATGGCACAGGTGGCCCTCATCCAGGCACAAGATACCAAGGTAGCCGTACAAACAAGGCTCATCTGCAACGTGGCGAATCTGTATTACACCCTGCTGCAGCTCGACCGTCAGAACGAAATCGTGACCGGTATGAGTAATCTCACTCAAAATACCTGGGACATGATGAAAATGCAGATGGAACTAGGCCGAGCACGCTCTACCAGCGTACAAAGTGTTGAAGCAGCCTTCTACGGAGTACAGACACAAGCGGCCGACATTCGCCGACAAACCCGCGAAATCGAGAATTCCCTTAGTTTGCTTCTGGGTGAACCCGCACACGCAATTGCACGAGGAACACTCGACAATCAAAGTCTGCCCACGCATCTGGCTAAAGGCATAGGAGTAGAAATGCTAAGCAACCGTGCCGACGTGCACGCAAACGAAATGGCACTAGCACAATGTTTTTATAACATTCAGCAAGCCCGAAGCCAATTCTATCCCGCACTTAACATCAACGCAACAGGCGGATGGAGCAACGCAAACGGCCTGGTCAATCCCAGCAAACTACTCCTCAGCGCAGTTGGAAGCCTCACACAACCCATCTTCGCAAGAGGAAAGCTTAAAGCCAATCTCCGGGTAGCGCACGATAGATACAAACAGGCATTCAATACCTGGCAAAACAGTGTGCTCAAAGCCGGAGCCGAGGTGAGTAACGCTCTCGTAGCCTATAATTCGGCCGAAGAAAAAGGTAAACTACTAGAACAAAGAGTCTCCGTTCTGCAAAAAAATGTAGAATACACCGAGTTGCTCTACAAACAAAGCTCCAGCACCTACCTTGAAGTAATCACCGCACAGCAAAACCTCCTGAACGCCCAAGTGTCGCAAGTGCAGGAACAGTTCACAAAGCTACAGGCCATCGTGAACCTATACTATGCGCTAGGCGGAGGTCGACAATAGAAACAAATCCCAGAAACAAAACAACAAACCAACACAACAACCCCCAGCAGTAAGTTGGGCACTCTTCCCGAAAGGAAGAGCGGGGGAAGAAGAAATATGAGTAGCGAAATCAGTCAAAGGGCCGAAATATCACCCAAAGCCAAAATTGGCAACGGCTGCAAGATATACCCATTCGTGTACATCGAAGACGACGTCGAGATAGGCGACGACTGTATAATCTATCCTTTCGTAAGCATCCTCAACGGAACCCGGATGGGCCAAAGAAACACAATCCACCAATGTTCCGTTCTCGCAGCACTACCACAGGATTTTAATTTCGTTGGCGAAGAAAGCCAGCTCGTCATAGGCGACGATAACATCATACGCGAAAACGTGGTTATCAACCGGGCAACCCACCAAGGCGCACAAACCGTTATCGGTTCCGGCAACTTCCTCATGGAAGGCGCACATATTAGTCACGATACTAAAGTGGGCAATAACTGCGTGTTCGGCTACGGAACCAAGATTGCCGGCGACTGCATTATAGGCGACAATACGATATTCTCCTCGAGCGTTATCCAAAACGCCGGAACAAGAGTAGGAACCATGGCAATGATAAAAGCCGGAACCACATTCTCCGAAGACGTGCCACCCTATATCATTGCCGGCGGTAAACATGTTGCCTTTTCCGGGGTTAACTCAACGATATGCCGGTCGTGCGGAATAAACGAAAAGGTACTTAAACACATTTCCAACGCTTATCGATTGCTCTTCCACAGTCAAACTTCCGTATTCGACGCCTGCATACAAATAGACCGACAGGTGCCCGACTCTCCAGAGATTCGCAACATCGTGAGCTTCCTCCGGAATACTACGGGAGGAATTATCGGCAAATAATTCTCCAACCTCTCTATTCTCACAGAAAGGGATGCAATCTTTATTTGATTGCATCCCTTTTTAATGTGAGTTCGATATCAAGGATGATTTGCTGTCAGCCACCGTCCGACAAGGACGGCATAAATACCAAACCACAGAGTTAGGCCCGAAAATATTGTTATGCGGTCGGCAGACCGAATTGGTATGGGTATCGGACAGACACGGGGTCTGTCCCTACATACGTAGACACCCCATCAACCCAATCGATGCCAATTCGGCCAGTAGGCCGCATGTAGGGACAGACCCCGTGTCTGTCCGCCTCCCGTCCGACAAGGACGACATAATAACCCGCCCCCATCCGTCAAGGGAGAGGATAATTCCTCTTAAACCGAGCATATGTATAAAAACGGTCGACCTGCACGCGTCGTCATGACGGATGCAGGTCTGAATGATTATATAAACGATATTTTCTTTGTTTCCTCCTATGGGCATCGGACAGACACGGGGTCTGTCCCTACATGCGGGCGTCCCGCCCGAGTGGGAGTGTCTATCCGACGCTTGCCCGACAAGGACAAGATAATCTCTCTTAAACCAAACCCTTATACCTGGTCTTCGCCCGGGTCTTCCTCTCGTCCGGGTTTCGGGGTGTCGCCACCGGGCTTCTTGGGGTCTTCGGGCTTCTTGCCCTCGCCAGGCTTTTTGCCGTCGTCAGGTTTCTTACCATCATCCGGTTTTTTACCATCATCGCCGGGCTTTTTAGGGTCGGAGGGTTTCTTGGGATTATCATCACCCTCTTTCCTCTTTTTAGCCGCTGCTTTCTGCGCCTGACTTTGGGCGTGAGTATCGCGAAAATCGGAGGAGATATGATTAATGCCCGTCACCAGAGTGGTAATCATCTTCCGGTCGGCATCCACAGTCGAAAGAAGATAGCTAGCCTGAATGCACTGGCAAATGGCCTCAAAAATGCGCTCCGAGGTTTGACGGGCAACGCGAGTGTCGGGAAGATTCAGAGCGTCGCCATCGTTGCGACGGGTCACGATGAGGCGCTCATATTCCTCGTTCACCGTGTGAAGATGCTGCATAACATCTGTCAGCCCGAGCACGGCGATTTCGGGAACAAGCCGCGTGACGTCCTTTTCCATACCTCGGATTAGTTCCGTTTCGTCCTCATTAATCTCCTTTTGGATTCCGAAATAGGGTTTCAACTCCACCGACAACTTCTCGGCGGCCTTCCTCACCGGCTCGACGTGCGAATAACGCTGGGCGCGGATGATTCCGAAGAGATTATTCAGCGCCTCATCGCGCTCACGGTCTTTGACAAGCATCTCCTTGGTTATGACCGAAGCCTGCGCTTGCCGAGTAATCTCAACCTCGACTTCGATGGCATCCTTCCACTCCTTGAGCATGTCGGGCGACACGTTGATTTTCGGCAAATCGGCCTTCGAGATGAGGTCGTATTGCGTCTGATGGAACTTCGCGTGCGCCGTGTTACTGAAACGCGCGCCGCGGTTGCTTTCCAGCTTGATTGGACTTGTTGTTGTTGCCATAATTTTGATTTTTAAGATGATTAGAATAATAAACAGATATTTCGCGATGTAATCTACAGCGTAGAAATGACCAGCACCGTTGGTCGTGGTGAAATCTACGGCGTAGAAACGACCAACACCATTGTCGCGATGGAATCTACAGCGTAGAAACAACCAATACCATCGGTCATGCTGGAATCTACGGCGTAGAAATGGCCAACACCATCGGTCATGGTGAAATCTACAGCGTAGAAATGGCCAACACCGTCGGTCATGCCGGAATCTACAGCGTAGAAATGACCAATACCATCGGTCATGCTGGAATCTACAGCGTAGGAACAACCAATACCGTCGGTCATGCTGGAATCTACAGCGTAGAAACAACCAACACCGTCGGTCATGCTGAAATCTACGGCGTAGGAAAGGGTATTATTGATGTAGGGATGGTTTTGCATATCAACAAAACCGATATTACCGTCGTCACGACCGTTTTGCACGTTGTGAAAAGGTTTTTTATCGTTGTCGCGCCCTACCCCATGCCAACTCGGGCGTTCCGACCGTATGTAGGGACAGACCCCGTGTCTGTCCGCATCAATGCCAATTCGGTCTACCGACCGCATGATATATTCATCCCGACCTGCCGAATAGGGCGGACAGACACGGGGTCTGTCCCTACATTCGGGCCCTTCTGGCCCGAATTGGCATTCATCAATGTGTGCATATATCAGTCTTGGACAGAAGATTTTTAATTGTCGGCCACAGGGCGCACACCAGCTGCCCAACAGCATGAGAATATTCCGACTGTTGTTACACCTCCAGGACTGAATCCTACATTATTTGCAATACCATTAACTTTATTAGATAGCCAATAGTCACCACTAAGTCCCATTAGGGTTAATGGACTCCCTGGAGCATTTACTCTATAGCCACCTCCAGGACAATAAATTATTGCGTCAGGATCTGTGACCTTATTATTAAAATTCCAACCAAAATTCCATGAACCTGTTGCATTTATAGGGCCACCTGTGCCACCATTCTTTGTGAAGAAAGTGAAAGTGATAGGATGCGGTACTTGGAAACCAGCAGGACAAGGATCATATACGCTCTTCACCATATTATTTAGATTATTAGTTATGTTCCACAAATTACTATAATAAGGATTATTCCAATCAGTATAAAAAGGCCCCGAGCCTATAGCATTGAACATGTTTTCCGGATGTTGGATGGCGTAACTTACAGAACGCCCGCCAACCTGACTGTCGAATGAATAAGAACCTTGTATAATATTATCTGTACCAGGCAAAGCATCTTTACGACCCCATTGATACAGGGTATGATGGCCCACTATTGGCGTTACCCCATTTGTTTGTATTATGGTGAAGATAGCTTCTTGTTTTGTGCTATTGTTCGCTATTGTTTGCATCACTTTCACTTTAACCTCCCGAGGTTTAAAGAATGAGGAGCCTTTCCAGGTTGTGTATTTCCAACCTAAAGTCTCTTTGGAGATCTTGTATTGAATGTTTTGAAAATTAGTACAAGTGATGGTATTTAGCACATCAGGGGCTGTGAACCACAGGTGCCATGACCATACTACAACTCCATTCTTCGTGGCGGCTAGAACAACATTACCTGTTTTTATATCGTCTTTGGTTACCTCGAATTGAATATAGGCGTCGTTGCCGTCGTGTTCTATGGTGTAATCTGTGACGAGATCGGCTTCGTCGGCCCATACGATTTTAGCTCCATCTACTCCGCTGTTTGCCCCGCTGTTGGTCTTTTCAATCCATGGGTCATTAATATCGTTGCCTAGATGGTCTTTGAAGTTCTGCAAGATATATGTGCCGGTGTTGGAGGTCTTATAAGAACTCTCGTTCTTGTTTCCGTTCTTTATGGCATTACCGTAAACGAGAGGAATCTTGTAGAATCCGGGGGCAGAGATTACGTAACAGTTGGCGGTGCTGCGGGGAATAACTGTACCGTCGAGCTTGTGGGTCGACAGGTCGTAATAATTACTTGA
>NZ_BAKH01000036.1 GCF_000614105.1 Prevotella micans DSM 21469 = JCM 16134 | reverse complement strand
AGGCCTCGGAACGTCACAATCCGGCAGCCTAATCCGGAAAACAAGAGAAAAATTGCCGAGGTTTCAAAATGCTTCAACCTTGCACTACCTTTGCATTAAACAAAAAATTAATTGATATGAAGAGAACATTATTCACAGCGCTATTGCTCGCGAGCCTCGCCCTGGCAAGCGCACAGAGAGTAAACATTCAAACGGAAAACATGTCGCTAGTCATCTCTGCCGAAATCGGAAAACAACCGGAATTCGTCTATTTCGGCTCGCCACTTAATCCGAACGAAACACAAACCGTACCCGCACCAACCGGCGGACGAATGGACGCCTATCCCGCATACGGAATGAACACCCCCGCACCAGCAGCCCTCGCCTGCAAACATGCCGACGGAAACATGTCGACACAACTCGCCGTAACCGGAACCGAAATAACCCCAAACCTCGTAACCATACACATGAAAGACAAGGTTTATAACCTCAAAGTCGACCTGAAATACAAAACATTTCCCGGCTCCGAAGACATCATCGAAACCTGGACCGAAATAACCAACAACGAACACTCCACCGTAACACTCACCAACTTCGCCTCGGGCATGCTGCCCGTCAGACGCGGACAAGTTTGGATGAGCCACCTCTACGGCTCGTGGGCCAACGAAGCCAACCTGAGCCAAGAACCCCTTAAACCCGGAGAATTCATAATCAGAAACAACGACGGAATACGAAACTCGCACACCGACCACGCCGAAGTAATGTTCTCGCTCAATGGCAAACCACAAGAAAACACAGGCGACATCATCGGAGCCGCCCTGTGCTATAGCGGAAACTATCTGCTCAAAACCGTCACCGACGATACCGAATACCACTACTTCTTCGCCGGCATAAACCCCGAAAACTCGGAATACCATCTCAAAAAAGGCGAAACATTCGTAACCCCACACCTAGCCATAACCTTCTCGAAAGAAGGACTCTCAGGAGCCAGCCGAAACTTCCACCGATGGGGACGACTCTACAAACTGGCACACGGAAACCAAGAACGAATGATTCTGCTCAACTCGTGGGAAGGAGTGTACTTCGACATCAATCAAGAAGGAATGAACCAAATGATGGCCGACATCGCATCCATGGGAGGCGAACTCTTCGTGATGGACGACGGATGGTTCGGAGGAAAATATCAACGCAAAACCGATAACTCATCACTCGGCGATTGGACCATCGATAAAAACAAACTGCCACAAGGAATCGACAAATTATTGAGCGACGCAAAAAAACACAAAATCAAATTCGGAATATGGATTGAACCCGAAATGACCAATACCATAAGCGAACTCTACCAAAAACATCCCGACTGGATTATAAAAGCCCCCGGACGCGAACCCGTGCCCGGAAGAGGCGGAACACAACTGGTGCTCGACATGAGCAATCCCCAAGTGCAAAACTTCGTCTTTGACGTGGTAGATAATCTCATGACAAAATACCCCGAAATAGCCTACATAAAATGGGATGCCAACATGGCCATCATGAACCACGGCTCACAATATCTGCCCATGACCAACCAAAGCCATCTCTACATCGACTATCATCGAGGATTGCAAAACGTTTGCGAACGAATCAGAAACAAATATCCCAACCTCATTATTCAAGCCTGCGCCAGCGGAGGAGGTCGCGCCAACTGGGGAATACTGCCCTACTTCGACGAATTCTGGGTGAGCGATAACACCGACGCCCTCCAACGCATATACATGCAATGGGGCACAAGCTATTTCTTCCCAGCCATCGCCATGGCATCGCACATCTCCGCCGCACCAAACCATCAAACATTCCGCACCATTCCGCTCAAATACAGAATCGACGTCGCAATGAGTGGACGACTGGGTATGGAAATTCAACCCAAAAACATGACCGACGACGAAAAAGCCCTCTGCCAACAAGCCATAAAAGAATACAAAACCATACGCCCCATCGTACAAATGGGCAACCTCTATCGACTCCAAAGCCCCTACGACCGCTTGGGAGTAGCCTCGCTAATGTATGTCACCGACTCCCGCGACAAAGCCGTCTGGTTCTGGTGGAAAACCGAAACCTTCATGAACCAGCACCTGCCACGTGTGAAAATGGCTGGGCTGAAGCCAAATAAAATGTACACCGTTCGCGAACTCAACCGCATCGACAACACTCCGCTGCCATGTGAAGGCAAACAGTTCAGCGGCGCCTATCTCATGGAGCAAGGACTCGAGATGCCCTACACACACGACGTCGATTACAACAAACGCAACGCCTGGGCCAGTAGAATACTCCTCCTGGAATGAAGAGAAACCCCGAATCCATCGAAAAAATTATGAAGAACGAAGAAATCAACCTTGCCTGGCAGTTCGTAAAGAACACCGGCGCACACATCTTTCTCACCGGAAAGGCCGGAACAGGCAAAACAACCTTCCTCAGAACGCTCAAACAACAAGTTCCCAAACGAATGGTAGTGCTCGCCCCAACCGGCATTGCAGCCATCAACGCGGGCGGCGTTACAATTCATTCATTCTTCCAGCTGCCCTTCTCGCCCCATATTCCAAACACAACGTTCAAAAGCAAGACAACAAACTTTAGATTCGGGAAAGAAAAACAACGCATAATCCGAACAATGGATTTGCTGGTGATTGACGAAATAAGCATGGTCAGGGCCGACCTGCTTGATGCTGTCGACACTGTCTTGCGGCGTTATCGCGACCGCTATAAACCTTTCGGCGGAGTGCAGATGCTCATGATTGGCGACCTGCAACAACTACCGCCCGTGGCGAAAGACGACGAGTGGCGACTGCTGCAGCAACACTACGAATCACCTTATTTTTTCTCGAGCAATGCGTTGCAACAAACAGAATACATCACTATCGAACTCAAGCATGTCTTCCGGCAAAGCGACGCATTATTTCTCGACCTCCTAAACCAAATAAGAACCAATCGAGCCGACAAACGTACCTTCGAACTCCTAAACCGCCGCTACATTCCAAACTTCAATCCGCCCGAAGATGCCGGCTACATCCGCCTCACCACACACAACTATCAGGCCCAGCAAATCAACGACCGCAAACTCTCCGAACTATCTTCGCCAGCCTTCAGCTTCCATGCCGAGGTAACCGGAAACTTCCCCGAGCAATCCTATCCAACCGACGAAATTCTCACCGTAAAGAAGCAAGCCCAGGTTATGTTCGTGAAAAACGATTCCAGCGGACAAGGACGCTACTACAACGGAATGCTCGGCAAGATTATCGACGTGTCGCAACAAGAAATAACCGTACAGAGCAACGACGAAAACACAACCATCAAACTATCCCGAGAAGAATGGACCAACACCCGATATGTGCTCAATAAAAAAACACAGGAAATAACCGAAGAGGTCGAAGGAACCTTCAGACAATATCCTCTACGACTAGCCTGGGCCGTCACCATACACAAAAGTCAGGGCCTCACCTTCGAGCATGCCATCATCGATGCGCAACACTCCTTTGCTCACGGACAAACCTATGTTGCGCTAAGCCGATGCAAAACACTCGACGGACTCGTGCTAAGCACACCTCTCGACCCCTCGGCCGTTATTTGCGATACAAAAGTGAACGATTTCAACGCCTACGCAGCCGCCCATCAGCCCAACGACGAAATGCTTTCCCGGATGGAAAAGACTTATAAACTAGCACTACTCGACGAGCTGTTCGACTTCCGCCCCGTTGGATTAGCATTCGAAAAACTATTCCGACTCCTCGTAGAACACCTCAGCAAAAAACTTCCCCTGCTACTCACTGAATACAAACAGGCCCGCGAAAGGCTCGACGAACTAAGTAAAGTAGCCGTGAAGTTCAAACTGCAATACACACAGATGCTATCCACCGAGGATTCCTCTATCGATAAGCGCATCCACTCGGCCGCATCCTATTTCCACAACGCGCTCTCATCTCTACACGAGCTGCACCGCAAATCGTCTATCGAAACCGACAATAAAGCACTAAAAAACCAACTGCTCGAACGGCAAACCGAACTCCATGAAGCATTAGTATTCAAACTCGGTATACTGGAATATGAAAGTCGACCAGAAGTTTCGTTCAGCGTGAGCGACTATCTTTCACAAAAAGCCAGGATACAGCTCGAGGCTATGACCCCACAGTCCTCCTCGCCCCGCAAGTCTAAGACACCTAAAACAAACACTCGCCAAATAACCTACACCATGTTTCAGCAAGGCCTGTCGGTAACCGACATTGCCAGCCAGCGCGGTTTAACCGAATCCACAATCCTAACCCATCTTCAATTCTATGTTTCCAGCGGAGAACTCTCATCGGCCCAGCTCGTCGATGCCGATAAACGCGACGAAATCCTAACCATTCTCAAACGTCAACCCTCCGAAAAGCAAACCCTGAGCGAAATCAGAGCCGCCGTCTCGGCTACCATAACCTACGCTGAAATAAGCCTCGTTATGGCCGACTTCTATCGAAACAGAATCCCTATCGACTCGAAAAACTAAATCGGTCATTAGATATTTTGCAAGCAAAGTGTTACAAATGAATACTCTTTACCAAGGGTGTTAAACACCTTTCGCCAAATGGTATTACTCTCCTCTACAGTCGAAAAAAAACACATATTAAAACATACAAAAAACAGTTTTTCCTCGTTATAAAGCCATGAACACACAAACGCTCATCTCTATCATCATGCCTATGCATAATTCGGCTGCATTCGTTGGCGAGGCCATCGAGTCGGTGTTGGCGCAGAGTTATCGCGAATGGGAACTTATTATTGTTGATGATGAATCGACCGACGCTTCTGTATCAATCGTTGAAGCATATGCCCAAAAAGATTCGCGTATACGCCTGTTCCGAAACCCAAAACCAATCAAAATGCCATCAGCTCCAAGAAATATGGGGCTGTCCATGGCAAAAGGACGATATATTGCATTCCTCGATAGCGACGACATGTGGTTACCCGAAAAACTAACACAGCAAATTCCCCTGATGCAAAACCCGCAAGTGGCTATCGTATATTCGAACTACGAAAAGATGACGGAAAGCGGAAAAAAAACAGGAAGAGTGATAAAAGCCCCACGACAGGCCGATTATAAAAAGTTATTGAGAGGTAATGTGATAGGTAATTTAACTGGCATCTACGACAAAGAAAAAGTGGGCATCGTACCTTTCCTAAACATCCACCATGAAGACTATGCCATGTGGCTATCCATACTGAAGCGAGGTTTCATTGCTCAAAACACCGGCACGGTAGCCGCTCGATATCGTTTGAGCAGTTCATCCGTAAGCACTAACAAATACAGAGTGCTGTCCTGGCAATGGAACATCTACCGAAACATTGAACACATCTCGATAATGAAATCAACCATCTATTTCGTGAGCTACGCCTTCAAAGCCTTTCTGAAAACACTGTAGAATATTATTCAGCTTCCCATACACATATGACACGGTGAGAATCTGAATATTACTCACCGTAGACAGACAAATTTGCAGTTCAGGCTGACAAATTTGTCTGTCTTTTTCCCTGAGGCACAAGCTTTGAATATTAACCACCGAATATCAATAACATAAATCCCGAAGTGCTTGGGAGAGGGAAATAAAACTAAGGAGGTAAATAATATGACATTCGAAAAATTCACAATAAAAGCCCAAGAGGCTGTACAAAGTGCACTGAACGCAGCAACGCGAAACAGCCAGCAAACCATCGAGCCGGTGCATTTGCTCGCAGGAGTGATGGAAAAAGGTAAGGATGTAGTAAACTACGTGTTCCAAAAGCTCGGAGTGAACGCACAACTCGTCAGCAACGCCGTAGAAAGTGAAATAGCCCATCTGCCGAAGGTATCGGGCGGAGAACCATATTTCTCGACCGATACAAACAGAGTGATGCAACAAACTATGGACATTTCGCAAAAGATGGGCGACGAGTTCGTAAGCATCGAATCCATTCTGCTGGCACTACTAAACGTTAGCTCGTCGGCCAGCAGGATTCTGAAAGATGCCGGCTGCACCGAAAAAGAAATGCGCGCAGCCATTGACGACCTGCGCGGAGGACAAAAAGTGAGAACGCAAAGCGGCGACGAGAACTATCAATCACTCTCAAAGTTTGCTCGTAATCTGGTTGAAGATGCCCGCGCCGGCAAACTCGACCCTGTGATTGGGCGCGATGAAGAGATTAGAAGAGTTCTGCAAATTCTGTCTCGCCGAACCAAGAATAATCCCATACTGATTGGCGAACCCGGAACCGGAAAAACAGCTATCGTCGAAGGATTGGCCGGACGAATTGTACGCGGCGACGTGCCCGACAATCTGAAGGACAAACAGATTTATTCGCTCGATATGGGTGCGCTTCTGGCCGGCGCGAAATATAAAGGCGAGTTCGAGGAACGCTTGAAGAGCGTTATAAAGGAGGTAACCCAATCCGAAGGCAATATAATCCTCTTCATCGACGAAATTCACACGCTCGTCGGGGCAGGCGGAGGCGAGGGTGCCATGGATGCGGCCAACATTCTGAAACCAGCCTTGGCACGCGGCGAATTGCGAGCCATCGGAGCAACGACGCTCAATGAATATCAGAAATACTTTGAAAAGGATAAGGCTCTTGAGCGGCGGTTCCAAACCGTTATGGTCGACGAGCCATCGGAACTTGACGCTATATCCATTCTCCGCGGACTGAAAGAGAGATATGAAAACCATCATAAGGTGCGCATACAGGACGACGCTTGTATTGCTGCCGTGAAATTTTCCGAGCGGTATATTTCCGATCGATTCCTGCCCGACAAGGCCATAGACCTTATGGACGAAGCTGCTGCCAAACTGCGCATGGAACGCGATTCGGTGCCTGAGGAACTCGACGAAATCACACGCAAACTGAAACAACTCGAGATTGAGCGCGAAGCCATAAAACGCGAAAACGACACGGAGAAAATTGAACAACTCGATAAAGACATCGCCGACCTCAAAGAACAAGAGCACACCTATCGCGCAAAATGGGAAGGCGAACGCAACCTGGTGAACAAAATTCAACAAGACAAGCTCGAAATAGAACGACTGAAACATGAAGCCGAAAGGGCCGAACGTGAAGGCAATTATGAGCGCGTAGCGAGATTCGCTATTCCAGTTTGAAACAGCTCGAAGACGACATTACCAACATTCGCCATCAGCTTGAAACAACTCAGGGCGGCGAAGCCATGGTGCGCGAAGAGGTCACGGCCGACGATATAGCCGAGGTCGTTAGCCGCTGGACTGGCATCCCGGTCACACGTATGCTTCAAAGCGAGAAAGACAAGCTGCTCCACCTCGAAGACGAACTCCACAAGCGCGTCGTAGGACAAAACGAAGCCATCGATGCTGTTGCCGATGCCGTGCGGCGGTCGCGCGCCGGATTGCAAGACCCCAAAAAGCCTATCGCGTCGTTCATCTTCCTCGGAACAACCGGAACCGGTAAGACCGAGCTGGCCAAAGCCCTGGCCGACTATCTTTTCAACGACGAAACGATGATGACCAGAATTGACATGAGCGAATATCAAGAAAAGTTCAGCGTGAGCAGACTAATCGGCGCACCCCCGGGATATGTGGGATATGATGAAGGCGGACAACTAACCGAGGCCGTCCGACGGAAACCCTACTCCGTAGTACTCTTCGACGAAATCGAAAAGGCCCATCCCGACGTGTTCAACATCCTACTTCAGGTGCTCGACGACGGACGACTAACGGATAATAAAGGGCGCACGGTGAACTTCAAAAACACCATCATCATCATGACCTCAAATCTCGGCTCGCAATACATCCAACAGCAATTTGCCGAAATGACCGACCAAAATCGCAACAACGTGATTGCCGACACCAAAGCAGCGGTGATGGACATGCTCAAAAAGACCATCCGACCGGAATTTCTCAACCGTATCGACGAAACGATTATGTTCCTGCCGCTCACCAAGAAGCAAATCGGCGGAATCGTTCGTCTGCAACTCGAGCGGGTGAAGGAGATGCTCGAGCCGCAAGGGTTCGGACTTCAATGGACCGACCCGGCTGTAGATTATCTATCATCGGTTGGCTACGACCCCGAATTCGGTGCCCGTCCGGTAAAGCGCGCCATCCAGCGTTATGTTCTCAACGATTTGAGTAAGTCGTTGCTAGCCGAAAAGGTGAGCCGCGAAAAACCAATCATAATCGACAGTTCCGGCGACGGTCTGGTTTTCCGCAACTAGCCACAAGTCTGCCATCATATTTAATAACATACCGACTCAACCTTCATTGGGAATCCCCAATTTGAGGTTGAGTCGGTTTTTTTAGCATATACGCAATTTCGATTTAGGAGCAACTCCTCCTCGGTCGATATACCGCATTAGTGTAGCCATCCCCGGAGACGATTCTCCCCATCCACCTCCGCGCCAACTCGGGCGTTCCAACCCGAATGACATTTCTCTTACCTATTCTTACCTGGATATATTTATGACAACTCGGGCTGCAGGCCCGCATGTAGGGACAGACCCCGTGTCTGTCCGACCGGCCATCAGGCCGGATTCATGTACAATTGTTCGGGCATAGAAAGATAACACGTTTATACCGTCCTGATGGATGGACGGATGGACGGACGGGCGGACAGATAGAAGGGGTCGGACAGACACGGGGTCTGTCCCTACATGCGGGCCTGCAGCCCGAATTGGCGCGGAGGTAAACAAGAGAATCATCTCCGGGAATGTCCACACCAATACGGTCTATCGCCCGAAATATTTTTTGTCGCCGACGCATATTATTCCCGGAGCCAGAAAGTAGTTTTCGGTATCGAAATACGTTACGCCAGGAGTCAGAAGGCCTTTTTACTTCCATCATATATTATTTCAAGAGCCAGAAAGTAGTTTCGGGTGCCGGAATACATTACAACAGGAACCACGAAACCATTTTTGGTGCCGTCGTACATTATTTTGGGACTTAAACTCGTTTCCGGCCTACGCCGAACATTACGCCAAGACTTAAAAGCCTTGTTTTGCTGACGACGCACTCTACGAAGGGAGTCAGAAACCTTTCTTGCTGCTGGCGCACTTTACGACAAGACTCAAGTCTGCTTGCACCCTGCCGGAATACGTTACGATGGGACTAAGAAAATTAACTAACTATTCATTCAGTGTAATTTTAGTCTGTAATTTATTCATTGATTATTCAATTAGTGTAATCGAAGAATTAATTTATTAAATTAGCTTAGCAATTAGAATAATGAATATTTTATATTATATAATTAGCTTCCAAGTTAATCTAATTGATATATTACATTATAAAACGCATTAATCAATTATATTAAATAATATATTACAAGTATAAAATACAATCTCATTTATTTTAAACTAAAATTCACTTAAACGATATATAGTCTCATTTAGACTAAATGATATTTTACTTATATCAATAGTATTTTCATTTAGGCTAAACGAAGACTCGATTGTATAAAATATATTCCCATTTAATCTAAAAGGAATATTCATTGTATAAAACTATGATTCATTTAATCTAAAAGAAATAAGCGTTATAAAAAGGCATAACTCATTTAATATAAAAGAAATAAGCGTTATGGAAAGATATAACTCATTTAATCTAAAAGAAAAAAGCATTATGGAAATACATAATTCATTCAGTCTAAATGGGATAATTATTTGGTAAATACAAATTTCATTTAGTCTAAGTGAGAAAGGTATTAGTATAATACAAAGATTAAATAGTCTAATTGATAAATATATGGAGATTCACTCCCCTAACGTAGTTTTATCCAGCAGCCGGATAATATATTTAAGTCGTGTCGTAAAGTTAGATGGCAGCAAAGAAGGGTGCCTGACTCCCGTCGTAGAGTACGTCGGCAGCAAGACAGGCTTTTAAGTCTTGGCGTAATGTTCGGCGGGGGCCGGAAACGAGTTTAAGTCCCGAAATAATGTACGACGGCAACAAAAATGGTTTCGTGGTTCCTGTTGTAACGTATTTCGGCACCAAAATACTTTCTGGCTCCCGAAATAATATATGATGGAAGGAAAAGGCCTTCGAGACTCCGGGCACAACGTATGAAGGAAGGAAAAACTACTTCGGGGCTCCAGGAATAATGTACGATTACAACAAAAAGGCCTTCGAGACTCCGGGCGTAACGTATGAAGGAGGGAATAAGGCCTTGGGGATTGTCGTTTGGGTGTGAAGAGGGAATCTATTTCTTTTTTAGGCTGAGCATATCGGGGTTGAGATGGGTTACAGAAACGTGTGGGTCGCCTTTGGTGATTAGAATTTTGTAGAGTCCTTGTTTGTCTTTTCGTGTGTAGGTGTAGGTGCTTCGTTGACGCGCCAGCTGGAGTCGATTTTCGAAATGCTGTCGAGCTTTTTGTAGAAGCCTTCGCCGGGGAGGTTTTTTAGTTGGAGGGTGGCGGTGTAGTTGCCGCTTCTGACGGTTTCTTCGTCGGCCGACAGGATTACGGAGTCGGGTATGATGGGTTCTTCTTTCAGGATTTTGTAGGCTGGGAATGGTTGGCCGGTTATGGCTTTGAGGTCGACCTCGACGGTGGTGTCGTTCGCGAGTGGTGCAAATTCTTTTGCGTCGACCGTGTCGCCCAACGGGCCAATGGCTGTTCGTCGTACGTTGCACGAGGTGAGGGTGAGGAGTAGAAGGAGGGTTGTTTTGCCGATGAGATTCATGAGGCTTTTGGTGTTGGTGGGTGTTATTCGCTTTCGACGGACTCGACGCGCGGTCGGTTTGCGGGACGTGAATTGTTGCGCGATTCTGATGACGGGTTTGCTGGGCGAGTGTCGGTTTGACGTTCGTTTCCTGCGTCGGGATGGCGTTCGTTTCCTGCATCGGATTGTGGGTTCATCGGGTCGTCGGCGTCGGGGTTAGGTTCTTCTTGGTCGGTTTCTTCGCCTTCCGGAACTATTGCTTCTATGGGGTCGACGGTTTGGCGATGGTAAACAGGGCCGGTGCAGTTGTATGTCGATGGGTCGATGTCTTCATCGGGGTCGAGCATCCATTTTGTGTGGTATTTCTGGAATGCTTTGTCGGCCATGAATGCTTTGATGAATGTTCCGCATATTGGCAGGGCTGTTTTAGAGCCTTGTCCCAGTGCTCCTGTTCGGAAGTGTATGCTTCGGTATTCTCCGCCTACCCATGCGCCCACTACGATATTTGGGCTCACGGCCATGAACCATGCGTCGGAGTGGTTGTTGCTGGTTCCGGTTTTTCCTCCCCAATCGGTGTCGGGCGTTGTGTAGAGTCGGAGCGATTGACTGGTTGCGCCTCCTTCAACAAGACCGGCCTTTAGCATTTGTTGCATGTAGAAGGCGGTTTTGTATGGCAGAACCTTTTTGTTTTCTTTCGGGGCAACCATTACTTCGTTTCCGTGCTGGTCGATGATTTTGGTTATTACAACCGGGTCGTGATGTTCGCCGTCGTTGGCCACGGTGCTGTATGCGCTGGTCATTTCGAGTAGGTTGACGTCGCTCGAGCCTAGTGCAAGTGATGGTTCGTCTTCAAGCGGGCTCTTGATTCCCATGTCTTGGGCTGTGCGGATGATGTTTTTGATGCCCATTTCTTGTCCGAGACGCACGGCAATGGAGTTTATGCTTCGGGCGAAGGCTGTTTTGAGTGGTATGGAGTCGCCTGTGAATCGTCCGTTTGCATTGTTTGGCGTCCATGTTCTAACGATTCCTGTTTTCTTGTCGGGCACTTGCATGGATATGAATTCGTCTTTGCGCTTGTCGCACGGCGTTAGTCTTGGTTCATTGCCTCGGAGTAGACGAAGAGTTTGAATGTTGAACCTGGCTGGCGTTGTGCTGTTACTTTGTCGTATTTCCAGGTTTTGAAATCGACGTCGCCCACCCATGCTCTGACGGCTCCGGTTTGTGGTTCTATTGCTACCATTGAGCAGTGCATGAACTTCACCATGTATCGAATGGAGTCCATTGATGACATTTCTTTCACGATGGAGCCTTTGTCGTAGTCGAACAACGTAACGGGGTGAGGTTTGTTGAGATAAAATAGCACGCTGTCGGGCTGGTTGGGATATTTCTGGACGAGTTTTTTATAGAATGGCTGGCGCTGGGCTATTCCTTCGATAAATCCCGGGATTACGTTTCCATTTTCGTCGCGCCAGGGGTCTTGTCCACGCCAATGATAGTCGAATTCGCGTTGTATTCGCTGCATTTGTTTGCGTGCGGCGGCTTCGGCGTAGGCCTGCATGCGGGTATCGATGGTGGTGTATATTTTCAGTCCGCTACTGTACAGGTCGTATCCGTTTTCTTTCATCCAGTCTTTTATATACTCGCCAATATATTCGCGGAAATATTGTGCCCGCCCGTCGTAGTTTTCTTCTACCTGAATGTCGAGCTTGATTGGTTGTCGGGCCAGTGAGGCATATCTTGTTCGAGAAAGCTGATTTTGCCTAACCATGTTGCTAAGCACGGTGTTTCGTCGGGCTCGTGAATTCTTCGGATGGAGAATCGGACTGTAGTAGGTTGTTGCCTTGAGCATTCCTACGAGCGTTGCGGCCTGATTGGTGGTGAGGCGGGCGGGAGTGGTGTTGAAATAGGAGCGGGCGGCGGTCTTTATACCGTAGGAGTTGTTGCCGAAATCTACTGTGTTGGCATACATCGTGAGAATCTCCTTCTTCGAATAAACCAATTCGAGTTTTATGGCGATTATCCACTCCTTGCTTTTCATAATGAGAATGCCCAGGCCGGGAAGTTTCCCGAGCAGTCCGGTGGAATATTGCGTGCGAACGCGGAACATGTTTTTCGCCAGTTGTTGGGTTATGGTCGATGCGCCGCGGGCGTCTTTTATAGCTCCGCCCAAGCCCATGAAATCTATTCCGTGATGACTGTAGAATCGTTCGTCTTCAGTACTTATAAGGGCCTTCCAGAAGTCGGGCGTCACCTCGTTATAGGTTACGGGCGTGCGGTTTTCCTTGAAGAATCGGCCAATGAGAACCGAGTCGGCACTATAGATTTCGGATGCCGAATAGGTTGGCGGCGTCTTGATTGCGATGAACCCCGGTGTCTTTCCGAAAAGCCACAGGAAGTTTATATCGACCATACCGAAATAAAGGAATATTGAAACAAAAAACGAAACGATTCCAAGAGCGAGCTTCGTGTACCACGCTCTACCTTTATACAATTTGATATACCAGGGGAAAAAATTGACGACTGCTCGCAAAAGGTTCTTCACGAGACCTATGATTTTTTTGATCATCTTGTATGTTCAAACTTGTTCGTAAACTGTGTGTGCACGCAAGGATTGCGACAATGCAAAAGTAGAGAAATACTTAACCGCGCTGCCTAGCGCCTATATAATTTAATATTTCTTCAGTCTTATCGGGATGAAACCAAACGGCCCTCTCGTCGCGCCTTAGCCAGGTAATTTGTTTACGGGCATATCGGCGTGTGTTGCTTTGGATTCTCAACACGGTTTCTTGAAAAGTTGCAAGGCCGTCGAGATAGTCGAACAGTTCTTTATAACCTACCGTGTTAAGCGAATTGTTACTGCGGAAAGCATAGACCCGGAGCGCTTCGTCGACCATTCCGGTTGCTAGCATATCAACAACTCGCTGGTTTATCCTTTCATAAAGTTCCTCGCGTTCGCGGTTGAGCACAATCTTCACGATATCGAACGGGCGACGCTTCACAATGTTGGTTCTGAATGAGGAATAAGTTCGGCCCGTTTGCCTGCATATTTCGAGCGCATGAAGAACTCGGCGAGGATTATTCCGGTCGACCACCCGACAATAATCCGGATCGAGCCGCTCAAGTTCGTCGACCAACTGCGGTAACCCCTCGGTTTCCAAACGGTGAATCAACTCCTGGCGAATCTCATTCCTCACTGTGGGAATATCGTCGATGCCCTGACAAACAGCGTCGATATACATCATCGAACCGCCCGAAAGAAGCGCAACATCGCCCGGCAGATTCTCCAGAAGCGACATTACATCCTGCTCGAACATGCTGGCCGAATAATAATCGTCCAGCCCATGTGTTCCCACAAAGTAATGCTTTACTCTGCGCATCTGCTCGTCGGTTGGTGCAGCTGTTCCAATTGGAATTTCTCGAAACAGTTGTCTCGAATCAGCGTTGATTATCGACGTGCCGAGCAGCTCGGCAATCTGCAGAGTCAGTTCGGTCTTCCCCACACCGGTTGGTCCAGTTACTACAATCAATTTCTTTATGTTCATTCGGAATAGCTCTTCAGAGTAGGAATTTTATTGTTCGGATAAATCAGCAAGCTGGTTGTCGGGCCAGTTAACAAGATAAAGATGCTCGGTAGCACGGGTAAAAGCAGTGTATAGCCAGTGAATATATTCGGGAGTAAGCATTTCGCTCGTCATATATCCCTGGTCGAGATAAACGTGGGCCCATTGACCACCTTGGGCTTTGTGGCAAGTAACGGCATAACCGAATTTGACTTGTAGGGCGTTGTAATGAATATCCTCCCTGATGCGTTTCATACGTTCGCGCTTGAGGTTAATATCGGCATAGTCGGCTAGAACCTCATAGAAAAGTCTGGTGTTCTGCTCATCCGTAAGCGCGGGAGCTTCGGAGTAAAGTGTGTCGAGGATGGCAGTGAGTTTGAATTCGGCGTTATCGTAGTCGGTTAGCTCAACGGTTAGGTCGGCAAAACGGAAGCCATAGAGCTCGCGAACGTTGCTGACATATCTAACTACAGCACGGTCGCCATTGGCAATGAAACTGATTTCGTTTGTTGCACCCGACTTCTGATTGAGATATTTATTCTTCACAACCATAAGCATATCTCCCGATGCAATTTCGTCTTCCATCCAAAGTACCTTACTACGGATACCTTCATTGAATATATTGGCGCGTTTATTGGAACGGGTGACTATCATGGTTTCGTCAATTCCGACCTCAGAATAACTCGCTTCGATTTGCTCGATTAGTTCAGGACCTCTAACAACCGAGATGTCGGCAAAGCCCTTTAGGTGAATAATAGGTAGCTGCGTTTGCAAATCTCGCGAAATGAGTTCGCGAATCATGGTGGCATTCCAAAGAATACCCGAATCAAGGCTTTGGCGGAGCACTTCGTTGAGGTCGCATTCGTAGACATCCAGTCCATAGGCCTCAATTTCACTAGCCATTAGTGCCCGACTTTCCATCTCGCCCACTGGCGGTAGTTGCGCTTTGTCACCAATGAGCAGAAGCCGACAGTTCTGTCCGCTGTAGATAAATTGCATCAGGTCGTCGAGCAGGCATCCGCTTCCGAACGAGTTCGAAATAGTTGTAAGGCTAATCATCGATGCCTCATCAACCATAAATAATGCATTTTTGAAGAGATTTTTATTGAGCTCGAACACACCATCAGTACCGTCGAAAGTACGCTCACGATATATTCGCCGATGGATAGTGTTAGCCTGCGCTCCCGAATAACGGGAGAAAACCTTTGCAGCCCTACCGGTTGGAGCTAAGAGAACAACCTTTATTCCTACCCTGGCAGAAGCTCGCACGATGGCTCCAGCGAGCGATGTCTTGCCCGTTCCAGCACTTCCACGAAGAATCATAGCCGTGCGCGAATTGGAAACAGTTATAAAACGAGCAAATGTCTGGAGGGCCGAGGCTTGGTCAATCGTCGGCTCGAATCCCAGTTCGCACGTAATTTGTTCAACGAGTTTATCCGGATTCATCTTCAGCGGATATAATCTTTCGCCACCATATCATAGTATAACGCCTCGAGCTCAGGCAGAGCAAGTCGCTCGATGGAGTGCTCTAAAGTTCGGATTAGTTCCTGCTTCCGCAGTTCGCTTTCTGTTGTGTCGAAATTCATAATCATTCATTTTGTGAAATGCAAATATTGCAATTCATGAAATAAGCACAGCAACACGGATAAGCCTAGTTTACAGGCTTTCAGAGGATAAAATGAATTACCGGTTTTTGTGCTTCGCATATTTTGCAATACATTTGCATAAGTAAAAATCAAATACAAAAATACATGTCTTTTACAGAACTTTCCAACGAGATTTTTTCACAGGCTATCCGCGATTATCATATAACCGATAATGTGGACACATCAATCAACAATCCATACGACAGAGACTCTATTGAGAACCGACTCTACCTAAAATGTTGGATAGACACAGTGCAATGGCATTTCGAGGATCTTATCCGTGACCCGCACATCGTTCCTGAAGATGGAATGAACCTAAAGAGACGTATCGACCGCTCGAATCAAGACCGTACAGATTTGGTTGAGCAAATCGACTCATATTTCCGTCATCTCTATTCGGAAGTCGTTCCACTGCCTGATGCAACGATAAATACTGAAAGTCCAGCATGGGCTATCGACCGTTTATCGATTTTGGCACTGAAAATATATCATATGAAAGAACAAACCGAACGCACTGACGCATCAGCTGAACACATCGAAAAATGTAAAGCCAAACTGGACATTCTTCTCGAACAGCAGAAAGATTTGTGCACAGCCATTGACCAACTGCTTGACGACATCCAGAACGGACGAAAATATATGAAGGTCTATAGACAGATGAAAATGTACAACGACCCGGCAACGAACCCTATTCTCTATAAGAAATAAAAACTCGAACCCAATAACCATGAAACGGCAATGGTGGAAAATAATTCTACTGTTGCCGTTTCAGTTTCTGAAAACCAGAAAAGCAATGCACATTCTCATTATCAGATTCTCGGCCCTGGGTGATGTCGCAATGACTGTACCAGTGATTAGTTCGCTCGCGAAACAATATCCAGACTTGAAAATAACAGTCCTATCGCGACCATTTGCCCGTGCTTTTTTAGAGAATCTAGCGCCTAATGTGAACTTCATCGGTATCGATTTGAAAGTCGATTATAAAGGTCTGCGTGGAATCAAACGACTCTACGATGAGCTGATGCAAATCAAACTCGATCTCGTAGCTGATTTTCACGATGTTCTGCGAACCAAAATTCTCCGCCTGCTTTTCATCACACACGGGGTAAAAACGGCACACATCAACAAGCATAAAGCTGAAAAACGCCGACTCTGTCGAAGAAACGATAAAAAATTCGTTCAGCAGCCCACCTCATTTCAAAACTATTGCGAAGTACTCGAACGGCTTGGTTTTCCTGTCAATCTACAATTCAAAAGCATATTCTCCGAAAGCGATGTAGCACTCCCTGCAAGCATTGACTCAAAACTACAAGGCGAGAGATGGATTGGTATAGCTCCCTTCGCCGCACACGAAGGTAAAATGTATCCATTACTGAAGATGGAAGAAGTTGTGCGCCGACTAGCCGAACTATCATCATACAGATTATTTCTTTTTGGTGGTGGACCCGAGGAGAAAAAGATTCTCACCTCATGGGCCGACAAATATAACCGCTGCATAAATGTACCTAACATTCTGCAAGGACTTTCGGAAGAACTTGCCCTGATGAGCCACATCGACGTAATGGTTTCCATGGACAGCGCTAATATGCACCTGGCCTCGCTTTGCGATACGCGTGTTGTGAGTATTTGGGGCGCAACACACCCTTTTTGCGGATTTCTGGGTTGGAACCAATCCGATACTGATACTATTCAGAACTCCGATCTTTCTTGCCGTCCCTGTTCTGTTTTCGGTAATAAACCCTGTTTCCGTGGCGACCACGCCTGTATGAATAGCATCTCGCCCGACGATATCATCCAGCATATCCTCCAAACTTAACCCAAATCTATTCCTGCCTATACATATAGCCAATATCTAGATTATAGCAGGAAAAGAATAAACTAACAGCCGCTCGCTCTCCCAAAAATCCTAACTTTGTGCGCAATAAACATTCCCCAAGCACACGAAATAAAAATAAAATAGAATGAAACAAACTATCCTAGTCACCGGTGGAACCGGATTCATCGGTTCACACACAACAGTAGAACTCATTCAGGCAGGCTACAACGTAGTGATTGCCGACAATCTCTCGAACTCAAAAAGAGAAGTGATTGGTGGAATCAAAAAAATAACCGGTATTGAACCAGCATTCGAATTCATAGACCTATGTAACAAGGAGGCAACACGTGAAATGCTGCAAAGATATCGAATTGACGGTATAATTCACTTCGCAGCATCAAAAGCCGTGGGCGAAAGCGTTGAAAAACCACTCATGTATTATCGCAACAATATTACATCGCTCGTGAATCTGCTGGAGCTCATGCCAGAGCATAATATAAAAGGTGTGATATTCTCGTCGTCGTGCACCGTTTACGGTCAGCCCCGACCCGAAAATCTGCCTGTAACCGAGGATGCGCCGCATCAGAAAGCCACGTCACCCTACGGCAACACTAAGGAAATTAACGAGCAAATAATTCAAGATTACATCCACAGCGGCGCGCCTATTAAAAGCATCGTTCTGCGATATTTTAATCCTATCGGCGCGCATCCATCGGCATTAATCGGCGAATTGCCCAACGGTAAACCCAATAATCTGATTCCTTATGTTACACAAACGGCAATGGGAATATTAGAGCAATTAACCATATTCGGCAACGACTATGATACGCCCGATGGAACCTGCATTCGCGATTATATCTACGTGGTAGACCTGGCCAAAGCGCACGTTGCAGCCATGACTCGGGTTCTCAAAAAAGACACCGCCGCACTTGAATACTTCAACATCGGAACAGGGCGCGGAAACTCAACTCGCGAAATAGTTGAAACCTTCGAAAAAGCCACCGGAGTGAAGCTGAATTATACCTACGGACCACGTCGTGCAGGCGACATTGAAAAAATATGGGGCGACTGTACCAAAGCCAACACCATTCTGGGTTGGAAAGCCGATACGCCGCTCGAGGACGTACTCGTGTCGGCCTGGAAATGGCAGCTAAAACTGCGTGAGGATGGCGTAATGTGAAGAACATAACCAATAACCAAATAAAAAATGAACAAAAATCCAATCTTAATGCTCATCATGGTCGTAGTCATGGCCGTGATACCGCTTGAAAACAAAGCCAAGGTGTGGTCGGCCAAGAATATTCCGATGGCTCACCTGAAAAACAAGAACTGCTATGTGAGCGACCCCGACGGAATTATGAATGCCGCAGGTCGACACCGAGCTGACTCCATTCTCCGCAAACTCGACAAGGAATGCAAAATCGAAAGCGCATTCATCATCGTGAACAACGTTGAAGGAGGCGATCCGTTCAGAATGGCCCAAGATGTGGGCAACAAATATGGTGTCGGAAAGAAAGCAACCAACCGCGGATTAGTGGTAGTGATAGCTGTGAAGGACAAGAAATATTTCATTGCCCCCGGCGAAGGACTTGAAAAAGACCTTACCGACGCCGAATGCGACAAAATTGCCCGCGCCTGCATTGTTGCAAATATGCGAGAAAATAAGCCGGGCGGAGCCGTCGTTTCAACTGCTAAAGCAATATACTCGAAGCTGAAAACCGGCGACTCCGGTATCGAAGACGGAGAAGACGACGAAGACTATACAGCTTTCTATGTGGTTGTCGGTTTATTCGTCTTATTCGTAATCATCATAGCAAGAGTTGATGTCAGCGGCGGCGGGTCATCGTCTGGTAGCTCATCGTCTGGCGGAGGTTCCTACGGAGGCGGAAGTTTCGGCGGCGGAGGCTCGGGCGGTAGCTGGTAATCAATCAACGAATTAAACAAAATGAAACAACGCTCAATCTTAATACTCATCGTGGCAATGCTGATGGCTATAGTGCCGACGCATGCCGAAAAATGGTCGGCCGAGAATATCCCGATGGTTCATCTATCGAACAAATATCGATACGTGAGCGATCCCGACGGAATAATGAGCAGGAAAAGCCGACAAAAGGCCGATTCGCTTCTTCGCAAGCTCGATAAAGAATGCGACGTTGAAAGCGCATTCATCATCGTGAACAACGTTGAAGGAGGCGACCCGTTCAGAGTAGCACAGGATGTGGGTAACAAATACGGCATCGGAAAGAAAGCAACCAACCGTGGCTTAGTAGTAGTGATAGCCGTGAAAGACCGGAAATATTTCATCGCGCCCGGCGAAGGACTCGAAAAAGACCTTACCGACGCCGAATGCGACAAAATTGCCAAAGCCTGCATAGTTGCAAACATGCGCGAGAATAAGCCAGGCGAAGCTGTCGTATCAACCGCCCGAGCAATATATTCCAAAATGAAAACCGGAGATTCGGGAATCGAAGAAGAAAAAGACAGCAACTTCGTTCGAAATCTTTTAATCCTCGCAGCCATAATAGGCGCCTCCATCTTCTTTAGAGCTAAGGATAAAGACAAAAATAATCGCGACCGAGGCGGCAGACGACGCAACAGCGGATTCAGCTTCTGGGGTCTATTTAGCGGCGGAGGTTCATCCTCTGGTGGAGGCTCATACGGCGGCGGAAGTTTCGGTGGCGGCGGCTCTGGCGGCAGCTGGTAATCAATCAATAAATTAAATAACGAACAAAATCAAAACACAAGAAAATATGAAAAAGAACAAAGTTTTATGGATTCTAGTAGCAGTCGCTGTAGTACTGCTCATGTGGGTAGTTTCTGGCTACAATGGAATGGTGAAACAACAAGAAAAAACCACTACCGCAGTGGCCAACGTCGAGGCAGCTTATCAGCGTCGAGCCGACATGATGCCACAGCTAGCCAAGATGGTTCGGGCCTACGCCAAGCACGAAAACGAGACATTTGCTGCCGTAACCAAAGCGCGCAATGCCGCAACGCAAATTCATCTCGACGCCGAAAACCTAACGCCCGAGAAACTGCAGCAATACGAAGTTGCGCAAAACCAGGTGGCACAGGCTTTCTCTCGACTCATTGCCGTGGCCGAAGCCTATCCCGAGCTTAAAGCAAGCGAAAACTTCAGAACCCTGCAGGTTCAGGAAGAAGGAACCGAAAACCGAATTAACGAAGCTCGTCGTGCATTCAACCGTGCCGTTCAGGAATACAACATAACCATCCGTAGCTTCCCCAACGTCATCATCGCCAGCATGTTTGGCTTCAATACGATGGCTAAATTCGAATCTTCTGCAAGTGCAGATAAAGCTCCTGATCTAGGATTCGAATAATTTTTAATTAGCTCTCAGTAACGCTCAGCATTTTCGTAATCTAGCGTTACTTTTCTCACTCGCTCCGGTTCCTGTCTATCAAAGAACCGGAGCGTTCGTGTGTATATTAGGAAAAAGATAGTTTCCAGAATAACAATCCTGGTATCAACTATAAAAGAAGATGAATAGAACTTTCTATTATTTGTTATGGAGCCCCACATGAAATAAAAATACCATAAAAAAGCAAGCCCTAAAGGAGCTAGGCTCCTTAGGACTTGCAGCAGTCAGACCCTCACATGCCTTAACGACATAAAATTTAGGAGAATTGGCAATCTGACATGGCGCAAATGTAAGGACAAAATCTGAAACACCTACACAGTTCGATGAATTTTTTTTCATGAATGGCGCTTTTCTGTATCATTGGATATGCAATCTGTATATTATTATCCTTTGTAAACATTTACGACACAGACAATAATATGTATAAAGCTGTATAATCGCTTATATACACTAGGTTTAAGAGAAAAGACGTATCTATTAAACTGCAAGATGTAGATATAAATTCTGTATTATCGATAACTGTATGTGGGCTAGAAGACTTATATTTTCCGAGTAAAGATTAATAATAATGCAACTAATATGTATTTAAATTTATCTTGCTGTTATTTCTGCAATGTTCTTACATAATAATTGAGAGAACAAAAGGAATACATGAGATCTGCCGACATCTTATTCTAGCCATTATTGCCTTACCTTTGTAAGGCTTTCTATGAAATAGGAATCCGGATTTTTATAAGCTTCAAATAATGGCACAACATAATGAACTAGGCAAATGGGGAGAAGACATTGCACAAGATTTTCTCAGGCAAAACGGCTATCGTATTCTTTATCGTGATTGGAAATACGGGCATCGCGATTTAGACTTGGTAGCCATAGACAATGATGTTCTTGTCATTGTTGAAGTGAAGACACGACGCAATGAGAGATTCCAGGATGCTGAAGAGGCCGTTTCTCCACAGAAAATCAGGTCGATATCGATTGCGGCAAACACTCTTGTGAAAGAAATGTGCTTCGATGGCGATATTCGTTTCGACATAATAACAATTGTCGAGCTCCGGAAACAAGTTATGAAATCAGGCATATAGAAGGCGCCTTTCTGCCTTTTGTTTAAGACGATATTCCATGAGTTTATACGAAAAGATGAAACGTTTCCTCCGTGCTAAATCTGAGGAGAATACTACAAAAATAATTCATCTGGAGACGGTTGACAGCACGAATAATTACCTCCGCAAACACCATTCGGAAGAACAAAACTTCACTGTGGTAGAGACCGAATTCCAGACGGCAGGGCGCGGACAAGGAACAAATACATGGAGCAGCGAACAGGGACAGAATCTGCTTTTTTCAATACTTATACATCCAAACAGAATACCTGTTGCAAAGCAATTTCTTTTGTCTGAATTTGGTGCACTGGCTATCAAGGAAGGATTAAAAGGCCTTGTAAAAGACAATATTACCTTCAAATGGCCTAACGACATATATTGGAATGACCTAAAGCTCAGCGGCACCTTAATCGAGACCTCCCTAACTGGGAATTGCATAAAAAACTGCATATTCGGAATAGGACTGAATATAAATCAAACTGAATTCGACAGCGGAATCCCAAATCCAGTATCGTTGCGACAAATTGTCGGACGGAAGGTCGACAAGCTTCAAGTACTAAATTCCATTATCAGAGCTTTTCGGGAACTCTACCCTCTAATCGAAGAAGGGAACTACGCCGAACTCTCGACACGCTATCACGAGGCTCTCTATCGCGCAAGCGGATTTCATTCCTTCAAGGATAAAGAAGGAATTTTCGAGGCGACCATTCTGGAGGTTGAGGACGACGGTCACCTTGTGCTGCGCGACCGAGCCGGAATAATTAGAAGTTACATGTTTAAAGAGATAGAATATGGTAAGATTTAAAAGAGTGCTGCTCAAGCTCTCCGGTGAGAGTTTAATGGGCAAGCAAGGCTACGGCATAGACGCCGGACGGTTAAACGATTATGCACAGCAGATTAAAGAAGCCCACGAAATGGGCGTACAGATGGGCATAGTAATTGGCGGAGGAAACATTTTTCGTGGGCTAAGCGGCAGTCAGAAAGGTTTCGACCGAGTTAAGGGCGACCAGATGGGTATGTGTGCAACCGTGATAAACGCACTTGCATTAAGTTCGGCTATTGGAGCCATCGGCGTGAAGTCAAAGGTTCTAACGGCCATCAGAATGGAGCCCATCGGCGAATATTATACAAAATGGAAGGCCATTGAAGAAATGGAATCAGGAACAATATGCATCTTTGCCTGCGGAACCGGAAGTCCGTATTTTACAACCGACACCGGAGCCAGTTTACGCGGAATTGAAATCGAAGCCGACGTAATGCTGAAAGGAACACGAGTTGATGGGATTTACACCGCTGACCCGGAAAAAGACCCCACAGCAACCAAGTTCACGACCATAACCTACGACGAAATCTACAACAAAGGTCTCAAGGTTATGGACCTCACCGCAACCACTATGTGCAAAGAAAATAGCCTTCCAATCTACGTTTTCAACATGGACGTCTTCGGAAATTTGAAACGTGTGCTCAACGGCGAAGATATAGGCACACTGGTTCTGTAGAGTTTTCTTTTCCAAGGTTGGCAAGCTCAAAGCTCGAGCACGCGCATTTCCAGGTTCGCCATTGGTTTAATCTGATTCATCGGCTTATTATAGAGCACGCTCTGTATGGCTTTATTTACGATACCATGCCCCACGGCAAGCACCCGATGATTTGGAAAACTATTACGAATCCAATTCAGGAAATCGGCTGCCCGAGCTTTGAGTTTATCTAAAGATTCGATGTCGTCAGGCCAAAGCGAAGGGTCATCAAGATGGGCGAGCGACGGAATGTGTTTCCCCGTAAAACTTCCCCAATCACGTTCGCGCAGCAGAGCGGTGGTGATAACTTTCTTTTTATGAGGCCGAGCTATAATTTCACATGTCTCAATACTACGTTTTAAATCACTAGAAACAAAATCATCAATCATTTCACCAGTCATTCGCCGCGCCATTTCCTCGGCCTGTTCAATGCCCTTGGAGTTCAATTCTCCAGGCGTTTGTCCTTGCATTATGTGTGAGGCATTATCTTTCGTTTCGCCGTGTCTCACTAGAATCAATGTAACCATAAAAAACTCTTTGATTGAGCGCAAATTTATCTAAATCCGCACTATTTCGTTCCCTCGTCCCCTTTCGGCCTATTAATACAAGGTGCTCTTTACCGGACTAATGGAGCCTGATATATGAGTCTCTATAAAACTCCATACTACTGAGCTGTGGCTTCGATAGTACCTTTTGCGGAAGACGATAGAACCCTCTGCGGAAGACGATATTACCCTCCACAAAAAACGATAGTACCTTTTGCCAAAAACGATAGTACTTTTTGGGCAAAACGATAGTACTTTTTCATTAAAACGATAGTACCTTTTTTAGAGAACGATAGTACCTTTTCGGAAAACGATAGATGGAGCTGTAGTTTTGGCTCGAAAAAACCGTGCGTTTCATATGATAGAATCATGCACTCCATAGGATTTAAGGGCATTTTCAAAGTAGAGCATTGCGAGCAACAAAAGAGGTTACGGAGTATCAAGGTACCGAACAATTCCTCTGCTACATGATGCACAAAACTTATCGTGCACGAAATATCACCGGGCGAGGATGATGTGCGTAACGTGTTCATCGCGATGCGTAACATAATCATTGAGGTACAAATTGTTATCTATCTGCAATAAAATGATAAATTTGCATCCGCCTTCGAGAGTTATCGAAGCAGCAAAAACAAATAATCAGGATAATAGAAATGGAATACCGCATAAAAGAAATGAAGCAGAATACAGAAACAATGGAAAGAAAAGGTTATCGACACCATGCCGTAGCCGTATTATCGGTTATCGCAGGTATGCTCGTTGCCGTATCACTGACGGCTCATGGCAAAGACATTAATCCGCAAAAAGCGGCTCAGATTGCAAAAAGATACGTTACGCTGTCTCACAACAATAGCGCAAAAGCACAGACGAGAGGTATCAATCGAACAACAGAAACTCCCTATTATATATTCAACGACGCACGGGGGCACGGCTTTGTTATCGTCTCTGGCGACGACGAAATGGGTGAAGTGCTGGCCTATAGCACCGAGAGAACACTCGATACGCTGAACGCCAATCCATGCGTAAAGTTGCTCTTGGAAGGCTATCGGCAAACGTTTGAAGTACTGAAAGAAGGAAAGGTGATTGTTCAAGGCAGTACCCGTGCCGGTCAGTACTCACAAACCGTGTCTCCGTTGCTGAAAAGCAAATGGGGACAGTCGCACCCATTCAATGCGAAAACCGGCTATCCCTATAGCGGATGCGTGGCCACGGCGGTGGCGCAGATGATGTATTACTATCAATGGCCTGCCCAAGGACGCGGTAAGAACGAATATAACGTAACCTACTATAACACCAAGAAAAGTGCTGATTTCAGTCAGTCGCATTACGATTGGGCAAACATGTTGCCCGATTATCGCTACCCCGTGCATGCAACGTCTGCACAGGAAGATGCCGTCGCCTTGTTGATGAGCGATGTCGGCATAGCTTCCTTTATGCAGTATACACCCAATGCCAGCGGTACACAGGGATTGTTCGCGTATCAAGCCCTGCAAAAGAATTTTGATTATACGGCAGCTTACATTACGAGGGCGGTGGAAGGCCCAAGCCGTTTTGCTGAGATACTGCGACAGGAGCTTCTCAACGGATGTCCTGTTTATTTGGAAGGCCGTCCCACTGGTTCTGCTTCGGGACATGCGTGGGTGGCAGACGGATTCGACAAAAACGGTCTCTTTCACATGAACTTCGGTTGGGAAGGACAAAGCGATGCCTACTATTCGCTCACAGCTCTCAACCTATCGCAAACCGGAAACGAGTTTCAAGGCAAGCCCTTGGCCTTTAACCGTGCCATTACGGCAATCCTTGCACATCCCAACAACGGAAAATATCCGGCCATAGAGCGAGGTCTCTTAGAAACATCCCCGCAACTGATGTTCAATGAGGGAGGTTCTTTCTCGCTGAAAGATGTAACAGGTAAAACCTTTAACCCGTCGCAGACGATAACCGTAGAGATGAATTCTTTCGTAAACAGAGGCAATCCCTTTAAAGGCGATATCGGTGTGGCCGTCTACGACGAAGGGGGAAATCTAAAGCAAGTGGCTTATTCTGACGACCATGCAAGCGGCGGTCTCACGCAGCGCATTTATGGTGCCGACCACGCAGGCTTTATGGGACGAGACTTCCTGATAAATCAGGCACAGCCAGTAAAGATAAGTCTTGCAGGACTCGGGAACGGATATTACCGCCTTATTCCCGTGTGTATAGCCCGTAAAGACGACGGATCATGGGACGAGTTCCTTCCCATGAAGAAAGCCCCCATCATAGAAGTGGAATTAGCAAATGGCGCAGCTCGTATCTCCGAAACTTGTACTGAAGACGCTCATTTTCAGCTGATGGCACAGCCAAGGCTCTCAGATAAAGCCGAACAAGGTGAGAAAGTGCAAGCCGTTTCACAGTGAAAAATCTCAACGGAGTGCCTCGCGATTGTTACTTAAGGGTGCAGCTGCTTGATGCGAGCAAGACGGTTGTGTTGAACACGCGTGCCGATAAGTCGACAGAAATCGAAGGCTTTACCGAAGCAGAAATACCCATCGTGCTTTCATTGCCCTCCGGTATTGCTATAGGACGCTATGAAGTGAAGCTCGAAACATCGACAGACGAAGCAGAAACCCTGCCTTGCCCAATAAACAATATTCACGACAAGGATGCTGCCTATATCGAGGTGGTAAAGGCACAGGAAAGACCTCTCATGGAAAAAGCTGAAGTCTTTCTGGCCGACGACTCGAACGAGAAGATTGCATCCGGCAGCATCGACATCTCGCGAGTGCCTAACTTCAAGCTCGCCGTCGCGCTACGCACATCGGAAAATCGGACCTACGAAGGCCCTGTATCTATGTTCTGCGAAGACATACAGACAAAGGAAAAGATAAAAATACGAGGGTTCGACGACCATGTCACCATTTCTTCATCCTTCGAAGTGCCGCTCTACAGCTATTGGCTGCGCAAAAGCAATCTGCAATTGGCTGATGGGCATACCTATCGGGTGATAGTGATGGGGCAGATAGAAGGCAAGGACGTGGAGTTGAAAAATCCGAAGGCACCCACCTGTTACCTCAAGCGGAAAGGCGATATACTCACCCTTTACCATGATGTACCTACAGGAATAGACACCGCATCCACAGCCACTACCTCTTTCGACATCAGGCACGATGGCAACCAACTAACAGTCTCGGGTAGCGATTTGAGAACCTTACGATTGTATAACGTCGGCGGTACGCTTGTCAAACAGGTATCGGCCACCAACCCAAACCATGCCACAATCTCTCTGCAAGAGCTGGAACAGGGCGTATATCTGCTTCGAATAGAAGCAGGAAGACAACATCATACCTACAGATTCCTACTTTATCCGCAAAGCCATCAATGATACATGGAGTCGTTTGATGCCCGCATGTAGGGACAATAAATCATTCCCTAAACAACAAGA
>NZ_BAKH01000037.1 GCF_000614105.1 Prevotella micans DSM 21469 = JCM 16134 | reverse complement strand
AATCTGCAAAATTCGCTCGAGGAGGCCTCGGTTGTGAATTGCTTCAAAATGTGTATCTATGCAGTAGTATAAACAACTATTCTGTATATACGTCTGCTCACGCTTTAGTTGTGAATTGCTTCAAAATGTGTATCTATGCAGTAGTATAAACAACCATGGAGTTATTATGTGTTTATATTCTGTTGTTGTGAATTGCTTCAAAATGTGTATCTATGCAGTAGTATAAACAACCGTTAGCATCATTAAGACGAGCTTGAGAATGTTGTGAATTGCTTCAAAATGTGTATCTATGCAGTAGTATAAACAACCGTTGACAATACTGTAGTCGACATTACCATGTTGTGAATTGCTTCAAAATGTGTATCTATGCAGTAGTATAAACAACCAGTTACAAAAGTAGCTACAGAATTTGAAGTTGTGAATTGCTTCAAAATGTGTATCTATGCAGTAGTATAAACAACCTACACGCTCAACAGTATAACGAAAATCTTGTTGTGAATTGCTTCAAAATGTGTATCTATGCAGTAGTATAAACAACTAATTTTGAATGAATTAGAAATGGGATTAGGTTGTGAATTGCTTCAAAATGTGTATCTATGCAGTAGTATAAACAACAAAGGCTTCAAAACCTCACCGGCTGTTTTAGTTGTGAATTGCTTCAAAATGTGTATCTATGCAGTAGTATAAACAACCGTATATTCTCTGCTCCTGCTGGAGCTTTGGTTGTGAATTGCTTCAAAATGTGTATCTATGCAGTAGTATAAACAACATCAGGATCGAGTTTAACTCGTCCATAAGAGTTGTGAATTGCTTCAAAATGTGTATCTATGCAGTAGTATAAACAACGGGGGTGACGCCCATCAAAACCGCAACCGTGTTGTGAATTGCTTCAAAATGTGTATCTATGCAGTAGTATAAACAACTTACTATTGTCAGCCTGGAAGCCGTAAAAAGTTGTGAATTGCTTCAAAATGTGTATCTATGCAGTAGTATAAACAACCCTTCTATTAATTATGATACGCGTGTTTATGTTGTGAATTGCTTCAAAATGTGTATCTATGCAGTAGTATAAACAACTCGTTTTCCGTAGGCCGGAGGCGCTTCAGGTTGTGAATTGCTTCAAAATGTGTATCTATGCAGTAGTATAAACAACAGCAATCGCAGCGACAGCACCTATAATCGCGTTGTGAATTGCTTCAAAATGTGTATCTATGCAGTAGTATAAACAACATTCTGATACTCAATGTCCCGTATTTGTTGTTGTGAATTGCTTCAAAATGTGTATCTATGCAGTAGTATAAACAACATAGAGCAACTTAATAATATTAATTCTAAAGTTGTGAATTGCTTCAAAATGTGTATCTATGCAGTAGTATAAACAACTGAAGGATAGTATTTCTCTGATTATCAAATTAATAGATGTTGTTTGTGCAAAATAAAGACTGTAATGGAAAGGGTCCTATCTGAAAGATTAGGACCCTTTTTTATACATAGAATATTTTCAGCTAGCATTCCATAACTTGATAAGACTATCATTTAGATGTTTCATGGATATATTGCTCGCATCCAGCAATCATGCGACTAATTTGGGACAGCCGCGAACGGATACTTAGATGAGCCGACGTCTCTCGGTTGGAGAGAAGAGAGGTTAGGTGAATTTGCGCAAGAATATAATTATCGCGCGCTGCCTGCCAATGCTCGAGAAACATGTGGGCCAGTCCAAGACGATAGAATGTTTCGCCCTTCTCACTTTCGTAGCAAACTTCGAGCACGCGCTCGTAATAGGTGATGGCCTGCTCATAGTTTTTCAGTTGGAAATGACTCTCACCAGCCGCGAAATAATAAACCGAACGCTCGTGGGGCGCCATACCTTCAAGCTGAGGAATGGCGGAATCTAGATACTCGACTGCCTGTTTGTAATTCCACTCGTGATAATGGCAAATACCTATGTAGGCCTTGAAACGCGGGTTGAGCTTATGGCGGACGTCGAGTTCCTGAAAGATAAGCAGCGATTCGTGGAATTTTCCCGACGTAAAATATTCCAACGCCATTCCAAGCTGTTCGGAATCGTTTTTTTGCGCACGAATATTCGAAGCAAATAACGCAATGAAGAGAATAAGAAAAGTTTTGAAGAGTTTCATTCCCAAATGATTTGTCGAATTTGTCGGTTGCCCATCGAAATGAGGTCGATGTCGATTATAACTGTTCCAAGACTGTGGTTTTCGTGTGAATCGTCTAGTTCGTGCTCAATAGCTTTGAATCGGGCGATGAGTTCGCTTTCCGAAAAATTGGAGTCGAAAACTGCAATACAATTCAGGAACCTATCAGATTCAATCCCAACTGCTTCCGTCCAAACCGACTCGGAAAAACGTATATCCGGAAATATCTCGGTAAGCATACGACGTGCTACATCGATATTATTTTTCTGATTGATATTGGAACCTAAAGTAATCTTGATATCCATGTCTGCAAAGGTATTTCAACGCTTTGGGGTTTTGTAGTTTTTAAGAATATATGTTTTGGACAGGTTCTCAAACCGCGTAATTTTGCATCCATTACATTCTATAACATATTAATGAAACGATTTTTTCTTTCCTGGCTCACTTTCAGCCTAACATTATTACCGACCATTGCCGGTCCAGGACCGAAATGGAACCAAACCTTTCAAAACTATTTCGACAAATACAAAGACATCGCCATTGCCGAGATGCTCAAATACGGCATTCCAGCCAGCATAACCCTTGCACAAGCTGTACTGGAGAGTGCTGCCGGACAAAGCGAACTGTCGCAGAAAGGGAATAATCATTTCGGAATCAAATGTCATGGGTGGGACGGGCGAACCGTCTATCACGATGACGACTTCCGCGGCGAATGCTTCCGAGCCTACGATTCGGTCATCGAAAGCTATGAAGACCACTCAAGATTTCTACGTAATCGCCCACGATATAATTCGCTGTTCAGCTTAGCCACAACCGACTATCGTGGATGGGCACACGGACTCAAACGCGCCGGATATGCAACTAATCCGGCATATGCCCAACGGCTAATCGATATCATCGAACTATATAAACTATATCAATATGACATCATGACAGGCACCTCGCGCCCGATAGACCTAAGCCAAGCGCAAAATAAAAAAATAGGGACAACGCCTCGTATGGACCGCTCACAAATGGTTGGGCCGGCGCATACCATTAGACGATACAACGAAAATTATTATATAGTTGCACGTGCTGGCGACACTTTTGAAACAATCGGAAAAGAAGTCGGTGTGAGCTATCGAAAGTTAGCGCAATATAACGAGCGCGACCGTAACGATATTCTGAGCGAAGGTGAATTCATATGGCTGAAAAAGAAACAACACCAGGCACCGCAAGACCGAAGCAGATTCCACCGTGTGCAAAACGCCGAAAGTCTATACGACATCTCGCAATCCTACGGTATCCAGCTCCGCTATCTAATTGCAATGAATCGCGACCTCGCGGCTCGCGGCGTAAAAGTGGGCGACCAGGTGCGACTCTATTAGTATCCTATCAATAATCATAAAAATAACCTTTCCTTTTATTGGCAACCTCGCCGTGGCAGCTAATGTTGCGGCGAGGTTGCATTAGAAAATGAATAAAGTAAATGAACAAAAGAATTTTCCTTCTCAACTTGCTTCTTATGTTTTTCATTCTTCCGGCAGCGGCTGTTCTGCAGGAGGATTCGTTGCAAAATTCGCTAGCTGTACTGCGCCATGAGCTAATCACACGGCACTATGAGCAAACCGAGCAGCTCAACCGAGCTAAGCTAATCAACGAAAGGGTTATGCAGCAGTTGCACGAGATTGGCGAAAATTCGGCGCAGATTTCCCTGATGCTTTATTCACAGAATTCGGAAATATTTTCGACCTGACATATGCATGTCATGAGGCCACTAAACTGTGGAGTGATTTCCAGGAAAAAACTCGCCCATTCCAATTGATGATTATGCAAAGTAATGAGGAGATTGCACGCTACGACTCATTGATTAACGTGCTGAGCACGATGTACACTACTGGCATGTCGGAGAAGACTAAGACCGACCGTAACGTGTGTTTGACACTTGCAAAGAGTATTCGGAGGATGTTGCGGGAGAATAACGATTCTTATCTGGAGTATACGCGATATTACGACTATAGCCGTCAGCAAGTGCAATCGCTCGATGCTTATGCCCAGAAGCGTTACAAGGAGTTTCAATCGGGCATATTCCTGAATCGGAGCGACAATTATCTTAAGTTTCTGTCGCAGTTCCGTCTCAATGTTTTGCAGTTAGGCATAACATTATCAGAGAAGTACACTCCACAGCGGTTAGTGAGTTCGCAATGGGATGTGATGTGGCTCATCGGACTATTCGGGATGATATTCATGTACGGTCTTATTGCCGTGCTTGTGAATTATTTGAGTATCCGTTTTCTAGTAACCAAGTTTTTCAAGAACGAGGATTCGGAACGTAGCAAGGCTTTTAGAGCTAAAAGAACAAGTATCATAACGGTTGCGTCAATCTTCACATTCGGTTTGATTTTGATTATCATCCCGTTTTTCTCGGAATCGAACTTTGTAAACATGGCCAGCAGACTACTGCTGGAGTTCGTATGGATGCTCACGGTAATTTTCGCTTCACTGCTTTTGCGAATCGACGGAGAACATATTAGGATCACTTATAAAATCTACTATCCCATAATTCTAATCGCCTTCCTTGTTATTGCTTTCCGGATTGTTTTGATTCCGGAAACTATCGTGAATCTTATTTTTCCGGCAGCACTCCTTGTGACAACTATTTGGCAGGCAAAAGTGATCGCAAAGCACAGGCTACGCGTACCGAAGTATGACCTCTATCTGGCTTATATTTCACAAGCTATCTTTACACTTGCACTGGTGAGTTCCTGGGTAGGTTATATATTGCTTTCCGTCCAGATTGTAATTTGGTGGGTGATGCAGCAGGCATGCATTCTTACGATTGCATGCGCACATGACTATCTGGCACAATATCGCGACCGGCATGACCTGGGTTCAAAACCGGTTTCGCGCACATGGTTCTTTCGGTTATGCTATTTTGTCATGCTTCCCTCGGCCATGGTGTTATCGTTTATCCTGGCGCTCTATTGGGCTGCTGATGTTTTCAATCTGAGCGAGATGACATGGCAGGTTATCCGAACGAACTTCATTAATTCGCCCAATCTGCAGATAAGTATTTTCGCAATTGCGGCGGCGATTATCCTTTGGTTCGTTTTCAAATATCTTAATAACACGATAAAGGATTTCATAAAGCTCTATCTACAAAGCAAAGACCCCACAACGGCAGTTTCGCGTAGCGTAATGCTTATTAATGTAGTACAAGTAGTTGTGTGGGGTGCGTGGCTACTCACGGTGTTGAATATTTTCAAGGTGAACAACACGTGGCTAGTAGTTGTCTCGGGAGGCCTGTCGACTGGTATTGGATTCGCGATGAAGGATATTCTGGAGAATATCTATTATGGTATCTCGCTCATGGCCGGGAGAATTAAAATTGGCGATTATATCATTTGCGACGGAGTGCGCGGGCGGGTGACCTCTATAAATTATACATCCACAATGCTAGAGGCGCTGGACGGTTCGGTCATAGCCTTCCAAAACTCACAGCTCTTCACGAAGAACTATAAGAATATGACTAAAAATCATGGCTATGAACTGGACACTCTCGAGGTAGGCGTCGCCTATGGCACGAATATCGCCCAAGTGAAGAAGCTGCTCGAGGAATCAATTGCCCGGCTCGGATTCATCTATCAGGGTAAGAAGCCGAAAGTAGTGTTGAGAAGTTTCGACGACAGCTGCATAACCCTCAAAGTATTTGTGTGGGTGAACGTGCTCACACAGTCGAGCGACGACAGCACAATAATGGAGTGCATCTACGAAACGCTCAACAGCAACGGCATCGAGATTCCATTCCCGCAACGCGAAATAACCATTAAACACAGTACATAATATTGTCAGATGTGTCAGTCGGCAATGTGACAGATTTGCGTCGCTAGAGCCATTGGCACGGTTTTCGACAATAAGAGGGCGAAAGCACCAACAAGGGTGCTCGGAAACAGAAACAATAACTTTAAAATAAAAAACAAACATGACAATTAGACCCTTAGCAGACAGAGTGCTCGTTTTGCCGACACCTGCCGAAGAGAAAGTTGGAGGAATCATTATTCCCGACACAGCTAAAGAAAAACCCCAAAGAGGTAAAGTAGTTGCCGTTGGCAACGGAACAAAAGACGAAGCAATGGTGCTCAAAGCCGGCGACGAGGTTCTTTATGGCAAATATGCCGGAACCGAAATCGAAGACGATTCGCAGAAATATCTCATCATGCGCCAGAGCGACGTCCTAGCAGTAGTAGAGAAATAAAACAAATCAAAAAAATAAATCATCATGGCAAAAGAGATAAAATTCGACAGTGAAGCCCGCGAGCTTCTCAAAAGCGGAGTCGACCAACTGGCCAACGCCGTAAAAGTAACCCTTGGCCCAAAAGGTCGCAACGTTGTTATAGGTAAGAAGTTCGGCGCCCCGCAAATAACCAAGGACGGCGTAACCGTTGCAAAAGAAATAGAACTAGAATGCAATTTCGAAAATGCCGGTGCACAACTCGTTAAGAGCGTAGCCAGCAAAACAGGCGACGACGCCGGAGACGGAACCACAACCGCCACAATTCTTGCACAAGCCATTGTGAACGAAGGACTGAAAAATGTGGCCGCAGGAGCTAATCCGATGGATTTGAAACGCGGAATCGACAAAGCCGTCGAAAAAGTTGTAGCCTACATCAAAGAGGCATCCGAAGTGGTTGGAGATAACTACGATAAAATAGAACAAGTTGCAACCGTAAGCGCCAACAACGACCCCGAAATCGGTAAATTACTTGCCGACGCAATGCGTAAGGTTTCAAAAGACGGCGTGATAACAATCGAAGAAAGCAAAACACGCGAAACAAACATCGGAGTGGTTGAAGGAATGCAGTTCGACCGCGGTTATCTCTCCGGCTATTTCGTAACCGACACCGACAAGATGGAGTGCGTGATGGAAAACCCGTACATACTCCTATACGATAAGAAGATTTCCAACGTGAAAGACTTCCTACCCATACTTCAGCCCGCTGCCGAAAGTGGACGTCCACTCCTCGTCATCGCCGAGGATGTTGATTCCGAAGCACTCACAACACTTGTTGTGAACCGCCTCCGCGCCGGCCTAAAGATTTGTGCAGTTAAGGCACCAGGATTCGGCGACCGTCGCAAAGCCATGCTCGAAGACATAGCTGTGCTCACCGGTGGAGTCGTTGTAAGCGAGGAGAAAGGTCTCACACTCGACAAAACAACACTCGACATGCTCGGAACAGCCAAGAAAGTAAATATCTCAAAAGACAACACCACCATCGTCGACGGAGCCGGCGCCAAAGACGCCATCCAGGAACGCGTGGCACAGATAAAGAACGAAATCTCGGCAACCAAGAGTTCTTACGACAAGGAAAAGCTCCAAGAACGCCTCGCCAAACTCTCCGGCGGCGTAGCCGTACTCTACGTAGGTGCAAACTCCGAAGTCGAGATGAAAGAAAAGAAAGACCGAGTTGACGATGCCCTCTGCGCAACACGTGCAGCAATGGAAGAAGGTGTAGTTGCCGGCGGCGGCACAACCTACATCCGCGCTCAAGAACCGCTCGCTTCCATAAAAGGCGAGAACCAGGACGAACAAACCGGTATAAACATCGTTTGCCGTGCCATCGAAGAGCCGCTCCGCCAGATAATCGAAAATGCCGGCGGCGAAGGAGCCGTTGTTGTCAACAAAGTTCGTGAAGGCAAAGGCGACTATGGCTATAACGCCCGCAAAGACACCTACGAAGACTTGCGCACAGCCGGAGTCATCGACCCCGCCAAGGTTGCCCGCGTAGCCCTTGAAAACGCAGCCTCGATAGCCGGCATGTTCCTCACAACCGAATGCCTCATTGTAGACAAACCCGAAGAGGCACCCGCAATGCCCGCACAGCCAGGTATGGGCGGAATGATGTAAACCCATACAAACCAATCCATATTCCGGGAGGCCTTGCCAAAGAACCCTCCCGGAATACTCAAAGCGGAGGGAAGTATCACATAACAGATATTCCCCTCCGCTTATTTTATTCCCATTAACTACATTTCATTTTATCCCGTTCATGAGAAAGGGAGGAAAAGAGAGAAATCAAAAGCTTTTACCACATGCGAAAAAGCGCTTCTCGCGTGCTCTGGAAATTGCATACGTGTGCGCATAAATTTCTTCACAACCGAGTCCACGTGTATCTACTCTCCTATCCCCGAGCGATTACTCCCGTACTCCCGAGCGATTACTCCCAAGTCCACGTTTATCTACATACGTACTCTCATTGTTTTCTAAACCGAGAAATTGAATTATCATCACGATGAAAAATTAGTTTCATCATGATGATACAAACGTTTCATCGTGATGATAAATTTGTGTCATCACGATGATAATCCAATTTCTCCAGTATGTCTATAATACAACTCCCTATGTAAATAGAAGGGACTCCGTATATAAATAGAATGGAGTATAGTTGTAATAGCTCGGGGATAGGAGAGTAGATACACGTGGACTCGGGAGTAATTTCTCGGGGGATGCAAGGTAATTTCTAGGAGATAGCGCCGTGAGAAAATTTTCGCGCACACGTATGCGTTTTCCAGAGAAAACTTGAACCTCCCTAAAACAAGGCGTTTCGGCCATTTCCGGAACCTTCGAAAACAGCTCCAGACCGCAAAGCAGAATTATACATAAGTTCAGTTTAATAGAAATACCCACTCAACCATCGACCGCATGGGTATTGAGCGAATTTGCGAGAGGCTACACATGTAGGGACAGACCTCGTGTCTGTCCGATAACAATGCCAATTCAGTCTACCGACCGAATAATATTTCCCCATCCTGTTCGGAGGGCGGGATATTTATTCCATCCTGACGGATGGACAGACGAACAGACACGGAGCCTGTCCCTACATGCGGGCTAACGTCCCGAGTTGACATCTATTAAACATCAAAGCAGAGAGAATCGGATGCCCAGTATAAGTTCTATTTCCTCTCCAAAATATTAAGCAGATTCTTAAACCGAATTCACGTAATTATAGCATCTCAAAATTATATCTTCGTGAAAAGCAGATTAATTAAGCGTACCAACCCTACCCGCAGAACATAACGAAAAAGAAAATCTCCGGCTCGAGATTAAGCTGAACCGGAGATAATAAAAATGTTATGAGAATAAGTTTTTTATCTAACTATGCCTCGCTTGGAAGATTGAATGAAGTCGATTATGTATTCTATCTCAGGGGTTATTTTGAGGGTAGAGCGTAATTTCTGAATGTTTTCTTCGCGCGTGCCTTCGCTGTAGATTATTCTGTAGGCTTCATGGATAAGTTCTATCATCTCGTTAGAGAAGCCGCGGCGACGCAAGCCTACAACATTTATCCCGGCATATCTGATTGGTTCTCGCCCAGCGATGATGTATGGCGGAATATCTTGCGAAAATCGGCTTCCGCCTTGAATCATCACGTAGCTACCCACGCGGCAGAATTGATGGGCCAAAACGGTGGCCGAAATGATTGCGTTATCGTCCACAACTACTTCGCCCGCGAATTTGGTGGAGTTGCCGATTATAAGATTCGAGCCGAGAATACAATCGTGGGCCACGTGCATGTTTTCCATAAGGAGGTTGTTACTGCCCACACAGTTATGCCGCGCGATGCAGTGCCTCTCGAAATTGTGACGTTCTCACGGATGGAATTGTTGTTGCCAATCTCGCAGGTTGTGTCCTCGCCTTTGAATTTAAGGTCTTGCGGCTTGGTAGAAATGCTTGCTCCGGGAAAGATTTCGTTTCCGCTACCAAGACGCGTACCATAGTTCAGTGTAACGCTGTTTTGAAGAATGTTCTCATCGCCGATGACAGTGTTTCTGTCGATGTAGCAGAACGGGCCGATGACGTTATTCTCGCCGAGTTTTGCTTCGGGGTGTACGAAGGCTAAAGGACTAATCTTATTCATTTATAATATAATTCGTTTTTACTTATTCTTTACAATCTGTGCGGTGAACGTTGCTTCGGCCACAACGCGCTCGCCAACAAAAACATAGCCTTTCATCGAACTAATACCGTGGCGCACCGGGCCAAGGAGTTCTACGCGGAACAGGAGCGTGTCGCCGGGTGTTACTTTCTGGCGGAACTTTACGTCGTCTATCCTAAGGAAATAAGTCGACCAGCGTTCGGGTTCTTCAACTTGCGAGAGAACTAGAAGGCCACCGCATTGTGCCATTGCTTCTATTTGCAGAACACCTGGCATAACAGGTTCTTGCGGGAAATGCCCTTGGAAGAAAGGTTCGTTGCTACTCACGTTTTTGATTCCGACGATGTTCGTAGAGCCCATCGCCACAACCTTGTCTACGAGTTGCATTGGATAGCGGTGCGGAAGGAGTTCGCGAATACGTATGTTGTCCATCAGCGGTTCGTCGTTCGGGTCGTAGATTGGGGCCTGCACTTCGTGTTTGCGAATTTCCTTGCGCATCAGTCGAGCAAACTTGTTGTTAACTGTGTGTCCGGGGCGTGTTGCCACAATACGACCTTTTATAGGCTTGCCGATGAGGGCCATATCTCCTATAATATCTAGCAGTTTGTGTCGGGTACATTCGTTGTCCCAAATGAGTGGTTTGTTCTGAATGTAGCCAATGTTTTCAGCATCCATATGGGGTACTTTCAGCAGGTCGGCCAGTTGGTCGAGGGTTTCCTGCGGAACTTGCCGTTCGTAAATTACAATTGCATTGTCGAGGTCACCACCCTTGATGAGGTTGGCTTTGAGCAGCGGCATTATGTCGCGAACAAATACGAATGTTCGGGCAGGAGCTATTTCGTCTGCAAATTTCTCAATATTGTCGAGCGTTGCAAACTGACTGCTGATGAATTTCGAGTCGAACGAACACATCGCTGTTATAGAGAATTGTTCGTCAGGTAGAATGGTTATAATGGAACCGTTGTCGTCGTTTATTTCTATTTTCTTCCGGATGATGTAATAATCCTTCGGTGCATTTTGGTCAACCATTCCCACTTCGTTAATCTTGTCGACATACATTGCTGCCGAGCCGTCGAGAATCGGAAACTCAGGACCGTTAATCTGTATCAGGCAGTTGTCGACTCCCATTGCATAAAGCGCCGCCATTCCATGCTCGATAGTACTAACTCGCGCATCGCCCTTTGCGAGCACAGTGCCACGCTGTGTATCGATTACATTTTCTGCAACTGCTTCTATGATTGGCTGGTCTTCTAAGTCAATGCGTTGGATTCTGTATCCTGTGTTTTCCTGTGCCGGATTAAAAGTTACTGTAAGGTTGAGTCCTGTGTGCAGACCTTTTCCGAAAAGGGAGAAACTCCCCCGCAGCGTTTTTTGCTTTGCTGTGTCCATGTATGTTTATTTATTCTTTTTCAGTTCTTCGACTTCTTTCAGGAGGGTCTTTATTTGTTCGTGCAGTTCGGGAAGCCGGCGAATCAGTGCCTGCGACTTGAAGAATTTGCGTTGTTCCATGGGAGGAGTACCAATCAGTCTTTGGTTCGACTTAATATTACCCGGAACGCCCGATTGTGCGCCTAGCGCAACCTTATTACCTATTTCGATATGTCCCGATATGCCTGTCTGTCCGCCGAACATACACCATTCTCCAACTTTGGTCGAGCCAGCTATTCCAACTTGCGCGCTCATAACAGTGTTTCTTCCAATATCGGTGTTATGAGCAATTTGTATAAGATTGTCGAGCTTAACACCCTTCCGAACAATTGTACTTCCCATTGTTGCACGGTCTATGCAAGTATTAGCACCAATCTCAACATCATCCTCAATTACAACATTACCAATCTGCGGAATCTTATCATAGCTTCCCGCCTCTTCGTTGGGAGCGAATCCGAATCCATCGGCGCCAATGACGCTTCCCGAATGAATAGTAACGTTGTTACCAAAGTGCGTTTCGTGGTATATGCTCACGTTGGGATATACGATGCAACCTTTGCCCAGCTTACAATTATCCATTATCGTGGCGTGCGGATAAATCAAACAATCGTCACCCAGTTCCACTCCGTCACCTATATAAGCGAAAGCACCTATATATACATCCTTCCCTATCTTAGCTTTAGGCGAAACGAAAGCTAGCGAATCAATTCCGTTCTTCTTGGGTTTCATGCTTTCGTAGAGCTGAAGCAGCTTTGCCACACAATCGCGAGCATTCCGAACACGAATAAGAGTAGTGTTAACCGGTTGGTCTATGGTTATGTCTTCATCGACCAAAACTACCGAACTTTTCGTTTCGTAGAGATAGTGTGTATATTTAGGATTTGCCAAAAACGAGATAGCTCCGGGTCTGCTTTCCTCGATCTTGGCAAATGTATTAATGGTCACTTCATCGTCGCCTTCTACACGACCTTGAATAAGTTGGGCAATTTGCTTTGCTGTAAATTCCATTCTTAATTAAATATGGTATTTAATGCGCGCAAAGGTAGAGAAGATTTGCCACAACAGCGGAAACAATACGGATAAAATCCTTTCTGGCACGCTTGTAGTCTAGAAAGCTAACAACGACTCAACAATCTTTTTACTTCTTCACCTTTTGTTTACCGTCTACAATGTAGACACCAGCAGGCAGTTGGTCGAAAGGTTTGTTAAGTTTCATGCCCATTAGATTGTAGATACCGCGTCTTGATACAGGAACATCGGTTGTCGGAGTGATGAGTTTTGTGCTCTCCTTGGAGATTGTTATTCGTTCTGTTATGACCTTACCATCTGCACCGAATAGAGAGTAGTAGTCGTAGCCACCGTCTTCGAATTTCTTCCAGTATGTTCCTGCTGGGCTCGTGATAGAACAACCAACAAATTCTGGCTTTTTGTCCCATAACCAGCCGAAAGTTCCGTCATATGGGTCACCAGTACTGCCACTACCCTGTGCTTGAACGGTACAGTTGATGAATTTCCAGTGGCCGGCAGTTAGACCGGTTAATCCGCCTACTGATTCAAGCGTACAGCCATCTACGGTGAGATCGCCTCGGTTAAAAATACCGTAGCGATAGCCATTTTTACCAGTTGTCGAACCGTTCACTATGAGTTTGCCATCGCCCGTGATGGTGAGATTCTTTTTCGGGCCATTACTGATTCCTCCACTATTATCAGATATTATGGTATTGTTTCCAACAAGGTAGATTATCAGACCGTCGATTTGATTCTTAATACCTAGCCCGAGTGTTTCTTCTTCTGTGGTATGAATGGTAGCATCCGAGAGTGTTAGGGTGTTCGTAGCGGGGGCGTATTTTACAGTTCCACTCACTCCATCTATTACGCTTAGGTTATTGCAGTTGGTTGTGTTTACTTTACGACCAGCTATCATAAGATCATAATCGGAGGGGGTGGATTCGATAGTTACCCAGTCGGTCACCACTTTATCGTCGTCTCCAAAGAGTGAGAAACGCACGTTTTCACCATCTAGAAACTTCTTCCAATAGAACTTCTTCGGGCTTGTAATTTTGCAGCCTTTGAAATCGGGGATTCCATCCCATACGTAACTGATACTCCCTTTATACTTGTCGGTATTGATACCGCCGCCCTTAATGCGCATGTTACAGCGAACAAACCTCCAATAACCTGATGACAAGCCAGTCACTCCGCCGCTCATTTCTAGTGTACAGTCGCTCACAATTACTACTCCACGGTTGATGACACCTCGTTGATCAAGTTTTTCTTCTGCTGTCTGTGAGCCTTTCACTGTAAGTTTACCGCTACCCGTAATGGTGAGGGTACGGCTGATATGGTTATACAAGCCCATGCTTTGTTCGGAGATGATGAAATTCTCACCGATGAGTCGGATGGTGAGACGTTTGAGTTTATTCCAAAGTCCTATGCCTTCATCATATGTGGCAGTTGTACGAATAGTAGCATTATCTAGGGTGAGTGTGTTCGTAGCAGGATCATAGACCGCCGTACCCGTTATGCCATCTATCACAGAAAGGTCGTTACAGTTATCGGAGGTTACCTTCGTACCTGCTATCTCAAGGTCGTAATCTACTTGTGCCCAAGCCTTATGTGGCAGAGCGAAAAGAATGATGAACAGGGCTATAAATGCCGCGTACTTGGTTTTAGGTAATTGTTTGTACATTATAGTTGTTTTCTTATTTTGAAATTCCTTCTAATGCAATACTCTACGTGAAGGGGTAGAGCATTTGTGAATCTTATTCATACGTTAATTCGGTATAATAAAGCCTTCTATACTCCGGGCTCTATGTTTCTGAAGGTGTAGAAGACCAACAATTCCTAATTCTACCACTTTTTATACCGAACTCATGTATCCATAGTTTCACAACTCGCGTGCAAATTTAGTATTTAGTTTATCAAGAACCTATTTTCTGTCTTCATCAACACTATACGTTCAATAATAACCGTAGAACATTTCCGCCGATTTTATTATTCCCAAACTCCTATACAAGCGCAAAGGAGCGTGGGAGAATTATTTTTACCTCACAGTATGACGCTCCGGGTTGTTGCCGACAACCATAAGGCATTTCTGTCTGTTGGCGCAGCCTCATCGGGAGTTAGTACTTTATATACTCTGCTATCGGTCCGTTGTAGTTGATAGTAAAGGTGTGATCTGTCTTTTTGTCGGATCATATCACATGCCCATTCTTCAGCTTTATGGTGATGGTGCCGCCTAAGCGGCCCTCTATCTTAAGAGTGTCCATGAGGAATATGGGCGGTGGGACACCTCTGTAACCTGTACCCCGGTGTGCCATCGCGAAATGGAAGCTCCGTAGGAGCGATGGATTACAGGCAGGCGGTGGAGCGATAGCGCAACCCCTGTAAACGGAACCATCGCGAACGGGGAACCCCGAAGGGGTGACGGACACCATCAGCCGCCGCCACGTTCCACCCGCCGCCCGCACTCTCCATTTCCCCGCGCTCCTCTGTTGCCCCGCCGTTCGGGGTTGTGCTATCTGACCACATTCCGTCGCCCTTTCAGGGCTTCATTTGATTGGGTGTGCCCATTATACAGGGGTTGCGCCTTGCGGGCTCCACCGCCTGCCTGTGATCTGACGCCTCTCCGAGGCTTATTTGGTGAGACGACCATGACACAGACACAGGGGTCTGTCGCCTCTCCGGGGCTCTCATCCCTGCGCAAGTCCGTCGCCCTTTCAGGGCTCGTTTGGTGAGACGACCATGGCACAGACACAGGGGTTGCGCCCTTTCGGGCTCCACCACCTGCCTGTGGTCTTTCGCCTCTCCGAGGCTCTCATCCCTGCGCAAGTCTATCGCCCTTTCAGGGCTTGCCCTATGCGAACATTCCTAACAGGAGCTTGCTCGGGGTGAACATTCCTGACGGGGCTTGCCCTATGCAAACATTCCTAACGGGGCTTGCTTGGGGTGAATATTCCTGACAGGGCTTGCCCTATGCGAACATCCCTCTCGCAGGGGCGCAGCGCAGGGCGTTTACAACTCCGTTATCTTGCCGCTGTAGCTGATGGTGAGGGTGTGTTCCTTACCGTCTTTGCCCTTCACGCGGCCGTTTCTCAGCCGAATGTTGAGGGTGCCCTTGATGGAGCCCGCATACTCGAGGGTGCCGGTGTTGAAGACAGGTACGGATTGTTCGGGGTTGCCTGAAGCTTCGATGAACTTGGTGTTGCCGCCTTCGCCATTGGACTTATAGTAGTCTACCGTCCAATAGAAATAAACCGCATCGGCGTTTTTCTTTGTCTTTTCGGTCAGCTTGATGGGAGTGCCGAACACGTCTTTGTTTATATGTAACACCACTTGTTCTTTTTCGTCGGCCGAGAGGATAAGGTAGATACGGTAGTTGCCGTCGCCTTCGGGGTCGTATTCGGCCTTGAGGATGGGTTTCTCCTCGCCGTCGATGGTTACGGTCTGCGCCTTGGGTTCGGGCAGAGGTTCCGGTGTCGGTTCGTCGTTACTACTCGAGCAGGCGGTGAACGCCGCGCTCATCATCACTGTTGCAAGGGCGAAAGCTGCTTTCGCTGCGCTTGCAAGAAATAAGTTCTTCGTCATTGTTTTACTTTTAATTATTGATTATTGATTAGGGTTATTCCCTCTCCGTCATCGTGCCGCTGTAGCTGATGGTGAGGGTGCGCTTCTGGCGATCGTTGGTCTTTACGCGCCCGTTTTCGAGCTTGATGTTGATGGTACCCGTGGGCGAGCCGCTCACGGTGAGCGTGCCGGTGAGGTAGAGATCGCTATTACTGTCGGGGTCGCCGTAAGTATTGGTGAATAGGGAGTTGTCGGGATTGTGGTAGTCTGCCGCCCAATACCACTCGTCGCCCTCGTGCTTCTTTTCCCTTTTGGTCAGGTCTACGGGGCTGCCGTTCATGTGCAGGTCTTTGTTCAGGTCAATTTCCACCTTTTCCTTACCGTCGGCCGATAGGTTGAGGAAGAGCCTGTAGTTGCCGTCGGTATGGTCTTCGTATTCGGCCTTGACGATGGGTTTCTCTGCGCCGTCGAGGGTCACGGTGTTGGCCTTCGGTTCGGGCAGGGGTGCTCCATATTTCTCCATCGTGCCGCTGTAGCTGATGGTGAGGGTGTGCTCCTTGCCGTCGGTGCCCTCTACGCGCCCGTTTTCGAGCTTGATGTTGAGGGTGCCGTCGGGCGAGCCGCTGATGGTGAGGGTGCCGATTTTAAAGACGGGGTAGTCATCCTCGCCGGGGGCGCCGTAAGTATCGATGAGCTGAGTGCCGTCGGGCTTATAGTATTCCACCACCCAACAAAACCCGGCGTGCTCCTTTTCCCTTTCGGTCAGGTTGAAGGCGTGGCCGGTCATATGCAGGTCTTTGTTCAGCTGCATTATCACCTTTTCCTTATGGTCGTCGGAGAGGTAGAAATAGAGAATGTAGTTGCCGTCGGCCTTGTCTTTGTATTCGGCCTTGAGGATGGGTTTCTCTGCGCCGTCGATGGTCACGGTTCCGGCCTTGGGCGAGGGCTTCGGTTCGTCGTCGTTGTCTTTCGAGCACGAGGTAAATACGGTGCTCATCATTACTACTGCTGCAAGGGCGAAAGCTGCTTTCGCACAGCTTGCAAGAAATAAATTCTTCGTCATTGTTTTGCTTTTAATTATTGATTAGGGTTATTCCCCCTCCGTCATCGTGCCGCTATAACGCACGGTGAGGGTGCGCTCCTCGCGATTGTTGTCCTTTACGCGCCCGTTCTCGAGCTTGATGCTGACTTTGCCACTTTTGGGATCGCCCGTGACGGTGAGCGTGCCGGCGAGGTAGAGATCGCTATTACTGTCGGGGTCGCCGGTAGTATTGGTGAATAGGGATTTGTCGGGATTGTGGTAGTCTGCCACCCAATACAACTTGCCGCCCTCGTGCTTCTTTTCCCTTTTGGTCAGGACTACGGGGCTGCCGTTCATGTGCAGGTCTTTGTTCAGGTGGAGTTCTATTTTTTCCTTACTGTCGGCCGAGAGATAAAGAAGGAGGAAGTAGTTGCCGTTGAGCTTGTCTTCGTATTCGGCCTTAAGGATGGGTTTCTCCTCGCCCTCGAAGGTTACGGTTCCGGCCTTTGGCGAGGGAGGTGGCGTTGGTTCGTCGTTACTACTCGAGCAGGCGGTGAACGCCGCGCTCATCATTACTACTGTTGCGAGGGCAAGAGCCTTGCTTGCCGCGTTCGCAAAGAAATTATTGTGTTTCATTGTTTATTGTGCCCCCCTGCTGAAATCTCCTTTCGGAGCAACGCCGTGTCGGGGGCTCGGGCGTTGGGTTGAATTGTTTTGAAACTTACTCTACGCCTCTCTCCGTTCCCCCGCTTCCTATGGTGCGAACCGCGGGAGGGGGAGGAGAGAGGGTGGGCTGAATTGCCTACAGGTTCCCACGCGTCACTCTTTCTCGTCGGGCTTCTGAATGATGCGCTGCACTTTTTCGGCCATGGCGCGCAGTTCGGCTCTGGGGAAGAACTGTATGCGTGCCTTTTTGAGTGTTTCGGCGCTTACGTCTTTCTCCTTTTCCACCTGCTTGCCGATGGAGACGAGCTTAAAGGAGCCCAGGTCGGCGAAGTCGACCGCGTGCCCGGCCAGCATTTCGTTGCGCAGCACTTCGGCCAGCGCGGTGATGCACGAACGGATGTCGGAACGCGACAGCGAGGTGAGGTTGATGATGTAATCCTCCACCTGTCTGGTTGTAGTCCTGTCTTGCGGCAGGGGCGATGCGAAATACATTGTTTTACCTTTATTTTTGCCTATACGCATCACAATTTTTTTGATCTCATGTAGAATCATAGCTTTTACTTTTAAAATGATTATTACTTATCTTGTTAAATTCACTTATCCTCCGCTAGGAACGGCATCTGCCCATCGCTAGGAACGACAATCGTCCTCCGCTAGGAACGACATCTGCCCATCGCTAGGAACGACACTTGCCCGCCGCTAGGAACGGCACTCGCCCGCCGCTAGGAACGGCAATCGTCCGCCGCTAGGAACGCCACTTGCCGCTTAACTTGGTATTCCGTCGCCCTTTCAGGGCTTGGGTTGATTGGGTGTTCCCATTATACAGGAGTTATGCCCTTGCGGGCTCCACCACCTGCCTGTGATCTGACGCCTCTTCGAGGCTTGCGGGGATTGACGATTGTCCTCTCGTTGAGTCGGCGCTTGTCCTCTCGTTGAGTTGGCATTCATTCTCTCGTCGAAACGACCTTCGTCCTCTCGTTGAGTCGGCGATTACCCTCTCGTCGGGCCGGCGGGAACCCGGAGGTGGCAAGACCACAGGCAGGCGGTGGAGCGGTAACGCAACCCCTGTAACCCAGCGTGCCATCGCGAAATGGAAGCTCCGTAGGAGCGATGGACCACAGGCAGGTGGTGGAGCGGCAGCGCAACCCCTGTAACCCGCGCATACCACCCGAAATGGAAGCTCCGTAGGAGCGATGGATTACAGGCAGGCGGTGGAGCGGCAGCGGAACCCCTGTAACACGGAACCATTGCAAACGGAGAACCCCGAAGGGGTGACGGACACCATCAGCCGCCCGCCACGTTCCACCCGCCGCATGCACTCTCCATTACCCCGCGCTCCTGATTGCCCCGCCGTTCAGGATTGTGCTATCTGACCACATTCTGTCGCCCCGTCAGGGCTCATTTGATTGGATGTTCCCATTATGCAGGGGTTGCGCCCTTACGGGCTTCACCGCCTGCCTGTGATCTGACGCCTCTCCGGTCAGGGGTTGCACCGCCTGCCTAAGGTCTGTCGCCCCGTCAGCTCGGTTGATTTGGGTGTTCCCATTGTACAGGGGTTACGCCCTTTCGGGCTCCACCACCTGCCTGTGATCTGACGCCCTTTCAGGGCTCGTTTGGTGAGACGACCATGACACAGAACACAGGGGTTACGCTATCTGACCACATTCCGTCGCCCTTTCAGGGCTTCGTTGGTGAGACGACCATGGCACAGAACACAGGGGTTGCGCTATCGCTCCACCGCCTGCCTGTGGTCTTTCGCCCTTTCAGGGCTTGCGGGGCTTGCTGCCTGCCCACATTCCCAACTTATGGGCGGACGGGCCGAACCGAGAACCCAGTGCAACGTTCGGGAACGTACATGATGCTACCGCTCATAACGATGTAAAAGAAGCGGGCGGTGTAGTTGGCGTAACTCGTGCGGAGCGAACTCGACCAGTAGAAGCCCTGGCTGCCGGCATCGTAGAGTTCGGAATCAATGCGGCGGCCGGCGGCAGGCAGGAAGATGGAGTTGCCGTTCTTTTTGCTCTTCATTTCGTAGCCGTTCACGCCGTCTTGCGTGGTCTCGGTATAGGTGCAGTTGTCGAACAGTTCTTTGATTTCGTCCCAGGTCGGCATGCGCCAGGGCGAGCCGAGGTTGGCGGTGGCGGCGTCGTCGGCCGCTTCGAGGGTCTCCTTGTTGTCGCCGATGAAGTTGCCGTCGGAGTCATACCAGATGCCCTTGGTCTGGTCGTCGGCGAAGGTGTACTTGGTGATGTATCGCCAGTCGTCCTTGCCGGTCTGCATCCACTTGTAGGTACTCCAGTAGTAGACGGCCTTGTTGGGCTCTGTCTCGCCCCATGCGTAGTAGTCGCCGTAGTCGGTCGCTTCGATGCGCCGAGGTTGCACCTAGCCCACTTCAGGCCGCTGGGCAGGCCAAGGTCTACGTATTTCTCCACCGGGGTTGGCCCGCCTGCTCTTTCCATTGTGCCGCTGTAGCTGAGGGTGAAGGTGTACTCCTTACCGTCTTCGCCCTTTACGCGCCCGTTTTCGAGCCGGATGTTGATGGTGCCGTCGGGCGAGCCGCTCATGGTGAGGGTGCCGGTTTCAAATACGGGCTCGGTGCCATTGGCATAAAACAACAGGTTACCGTGGGCATTCAAGTACGTTACCCCCCAACGAAACCTGTCGTCGTAGCGCTTCCTATTCTTTTCCTTTTCGGTCAGGTTGATGGGGTTGCCGGTTGCGTGCAGCTCTTTGTTCAGGCCAAGCCTCACCCTTTCCTGACTGCTGGCAGAGAGGCTAAAGAAGAGTACGTAGTTGCCGTCGCCCCAGTATTGGTATCCGGCCTCGAGGATGGGTTTCTCTGCGCCGTCGAAGGTTACGGTCTGCGCCTTGGGTGTGGGAGGTGTTCCGCCGCCTCCGTCATCATCGTTGTTACTACTCGAGCAGGCGGTGAACGCCGCGCTCATCATCACTGTTGCTGCGAGGGCAAGAGCCTTGCTTGCCGCTTTCGCAAAGAATGTTTTCTTGTTCATAATCTTTTAATTGATTGATGGTTTATTTCTTATCTGAATGCTCCTACAGGAGCGGTTTCGTCGTTTGAGTTGATCGGCATTTGCCGTTTAACTTAGAGGGCATTTGTAGTTTAACTTAGACGTCACTTGTAGTTTAACTTAGACATCACTTGTAGTTTAACTTGGATGTCACTTGTAGTTTAACTTGGACGTTACTTGTAGTTTAACTTAGACGTCACTTGTAGTTTAACTTAGAGGACGATTGCCGTTTAACTTAGGCGTCACTTGTCGCTTAACTTAGTATTCCGCCGCCCCCCTTGGTTTCCTTGTTTCGGGGGGGGCGTTGGGTTGTTATGAATGGGTTGTTACTTCACGGGATGGCGCTCCGAGTCGCTGCCTACGACCATGACGTATTTCTGTCCGTTGGCGCTCTTCTGGAGGTAGCAGTGGGTGAGCACGGTCTTGCCGCCCGACTTGGTGATGAGGTCGGCCTTGAGGGTGTACTTGATGATCTTGTAGGGCCATACTTTCTCTTTTATTGTCTGCCACTTGTTGCTGTGGTAAACCACCTTGACAAACTCGTCGCCGCGGTGTCCTGCCAGTTCGCGTCCGGCGGCATCGCCCTTGGTTTTGAGTTCGCCCGATACGCTCACGCCCTTGGGCATCGACACGGCGGGAATGTTGCCCATACGCACGGCTCCCATGATCTTGCCGACCACTCCGTCGGCCGTCCAGCGCGTGTAGAGCATCGTGGCCTTGCGTGCCTTGGGGTCGGAGGCCTCGCGCTTGTTCCAGTCTTTGTGCTGAACGAGAATCTGGGTGTAGAGTTCCGTGCCCATCAGGTAGTACTTGGCGCGTATCATTGGGTATTTCTGACATATCTCATCGTTCTTCTCTACATTTTCGAAGCAGTCGATGACGCGGTCGGCAATGAGGTCGAAGTCTACCACATTGAGGGCCATGTTGAACATGATGCGTTCGCGCTCGAAGCGCCGCTTTTCGTATTCCATTGTCGGCAGCACGATGCCGAGTTTGGCGTCGAGTATGCCCTTGTAGTCGTCGCAGGTCTCGGGCTTGATTTCCACGCCCGACTTCATGATCGGACTGAGGATGACCAGCAGTTCGGCGAGCTTCTGCACGGCAGCTTCGCTGTTGGGGTCGGCGAAGAAGGCTGCCGCGAAGGGATAGCGGAAGATGTCGTCGCAGTAGACGCCCATCTTCTCGCCTGCCGGCGTCATGAACTCGGCTCCGTTCTTATCGTCGTAGGTGAAAGGCGGGAAGTAGACGCTGTTTCCCGGTCTTTGGCTAAGCACTTCATCTATCATTTTGTTGAGCACATTGTGCCCGATGAGGACATTGTCGCCCAGTCCGTACATTTTCGGATACTTGTAGTAGGGCTGCAGCGGGAAGTACTTCGGGTCGAGATGCTCGTAGGCGGCGTGTATCCGGGAAATGGGCCGCGTGTAACCCTTCCACACCTCATTGCTCGATGCGTCGGGGTCGGCCTCCAAGGCGCCTGCCGAGGGCTTGAACTTCTGCTCATAGAGCGTTTCCAGGTCGTAACCTTTTCCACCCTTGCCCTTCTTGCTTTTCTTACTGCCGGAGTCGGAATCCGATGAGTCGGACAGCCCCGTCTCCTCGCTTACTTTCTCCTTGGCCTTCTTCGCGCTCTTCTTGACGGCTTTGGTAGCGGCTTTCTCTGCCTGATACATACCGTTTACAACGGCGTTGTGGGCTGAGCTTTCAACTTTGTTCTCCACTACCCGCTCTGTGTTCTGCTTCACCCTCTTGACGAGTTTGCCGAACTGTGCCTCGGCGGGCGTGGTGATTGCAAATGCCAGCGTCATGGCTGCCGACAATGCGATGACTCTATTATGTGTCATAATAATTGTGCCCCCCTGATGACCCGCGTTATTTGTGTTTTGTGCGGGAACGCCGTATCGGGGGCGCGGGCGTTTAGGATTAATATTTACGTTTTACATCCCTCTCGGGGGATTGCCCGGCCGGGTAGACGGCGGGGCATCCACTCGTCTTGCTCGGCAGGACTACTCGTTTACTTTTTTCGCACGCCGCGCACCGATAATCCCCTGCACCGATTATCAGAACCGACTCTTATCTCATCTGAATCATTGACTCTCCAGCCTTTGAGTTGTACGGCCAGCATGCTGGCATTGGTGTCGAGCGTTTTCGTCCAGTAGTAGCAGCCGGTACCTTTCTTATTAAGTTCTCTATTGTAGTAGAGGCCGGCGGCCGGCAGGAAGATTCTGTTGTAGTTAGGTCCTTTCACTTCATAACCGTACACGCCGTTATATGCCTTCCAAGTCCACGTGCATTTATCCATAAGCTCCTCCATTTGGGCTTGGGTGGGCGTGCAGGATATTTTGTCGTAGCGGGTAGCAGCATCGTCAGCGGCTTCGAGTTCGGTTCTGCCGTCGGTGAAGCCATTCGAGCCGTGGTCGGGATTGGTGCAGTATTTGGTAATGCGGATGTTGCTTTTATTAGCCCACTTATAGCTTCCCCAGTCGTAGGATTTCTGGCCCGACTTGTCCTCCGTTTCGCCCCATGCGAAGTATTTGCCATACGCTTCGGGTTTATCGGCGCCTACGTTGCATTTTGCCCACTTCGTGCCGCTGGGCAGACCGAGGTCTACAAACTGTTCACTCTCTATCGGGCCGTTGTAGTTGACGAGGAAGGTGAACTCCGTGCCATCATTGTTCTTTATTTTTCCGTTCTTAAGCACGAGATTGAGCGTTCCGCTAAGGTCGCTATTGAAAGAAGCATTGCCGTTGAGGGTGCCGCTTTTGAAGAAGTGGTCGTCGGGATTTTGACCATAATACGTGAAGCTCTTGCCGGACTCGGAGGTATTGTATTGTACTGCCCAGAAGTGGTCGTCGGTTTCCGGTTCCCTTTTTGTGAGGTCGATGTCTTTGCCGAAGTGGCGATCTTTCTTGAGTCCTATCAACACATTTTCTTTGCCGTCGGGGGTAAGATAGAGGGTGAAGTAGTATCGTTCACCGGGGTATTCGTAGTATTCAACTTTCTCTATTTTCCTGTCTTTGCCGTTGATGGTTACGGTGTTAGTCTGGGGCTGGGGCTGGGAGCCTCCGATATTCTCCATCGTGCCGCTATAGCTCAATACGATGGTGTGCTCCTTACCGTCGTCGCCCTTTACGCGCCCGTTTTTGAGCACGATATTGATGGTGCCATCGGGCGAGCCGCTCGCGGTGAGCGTGCCGGTGGTGAAGACGGGATGATTATTGCCGGGCTTGCCGTGAATACTGAAGAGTATGCTGATGTCGGGATTGTCGAGCTGATAGTAAGCTACCCCCCAATACGACTTTTCGTCGTGCTTCTCTTCCTTTTTGGTCAGGTCGATGAGGCTGCCGTTCATATGCAGCTCTTTATCCAGTATGATTTCTATCCTTTCCTTACCGTCGGCCGAGAGGTAAAGATAGAGCCAGTAGTCGCCCTTGAAACCGTCTTCGTATCGAGCCTTGACGATGGGTCTCTCCACGCCGTCGATGGTTACGGTGTTGATCTTCGGTTCGGTCGTTGGGCCGTCGTTACTACTCGAGCAGGCGGTAAACGCCGCGCTCATCATCATCACTGTTGCTGCGAGGGCAAGAGCCTTGCTTGCCGCGTTCGCAAAGAAATTATTGTGTTTCATTTTTTTATTTGTGCCCCCCTGCTGAAACTCCTTTCGGAGCAACGCCGTATCGGGGGCTTGGGCGTTTGTAGGATGAAAAAGTGTCTTTTATTCCTATTTGATTGATTTGTTAAGAGTGGGATAGTATAGAATGAGAGTCTTGGTTGTTCACTGCTGCTGTGAGGGCAAGAGCCTTGCTTGCCGCACGCGCAAAGAAATTGTTGTGTTTCATTGTTTTATTTGTGCCTCCCTGTTAAGACTCCTTTCGGAGCAACGCCGTGTCGGAGGCTCGGGCGTTTGTAGAATTGAATGATTTGCTTCGAATAGATTAGAAAAAGAAAGACTGCCAGATGCGCTTCCACAGAGTGTCCTTTGGCGGAGGGTCTGGCGACGAATAGGGTGTATCGCTTTCGGAATGACCGCCTGTTTGTATTTTCTCACGACGTTCGAACTCAATGTCTATCATCTCTTGAATGGTTTCGAGGAGTTGCATACGGTCTTCCAATATTTCCAAACTTTCTCGTTGTCGATTACTTTGTTTACGGTTCGATTGCTGTTTCATATTAGTCTTGTTTTACGGCATTATCATTTCGACATGAACAAAAAGACTTGTCGGCTGATGCCTATTTTTTTACTGTTAATACTATGTCGCAAAATTATGTGCGGGGTAGACGGAGGGGTATTTCAAAATCAATCAAAAACCTATCATAATCGTGCATTCTGTACCCAGTCGACCTATCATAATCATGCATCGAAACGCTGTGGCTCATTACAAACAAGGCGTTTAGCAATGATAGGTTTAGTATTTTTTACAGACGCATGCCTGGGGCGGTGAAAAGACTCTTGTGGGAGATTCCAATGAGTTTCTTTAGCGTATACAGTGAGTTGATGCATCATAAAAGTTGTGCGCGGATACTATCAACAATTTTGTTTTGGAGCGCTGGCACTCTGTAGTGCAAAACAGGGTCTGTTTGGGGCGAACTCCGACCCGCTGGAGCAAAACAGGGTCTGTTTGGGGCGAACTCCAGCCCGCTGGAGCAAAACAGAGTCTGTTTGAGGCGAACTCCGACCGCTGGAG
>NZ_BAKH01000038.1 GCF_000614105.1 Prevotella micans DSM 21469 = JCM 16134 | reverse complement strand
CCTTCCGCCCGAATTGGCATTCGTTGTTTATTACCCCATTGTTTCCGAGGAGGCAATGGGCTGGTTCTTAAATCGAACTCACGTTATTAACATCTACAAAAAAAGCATTCGCCCCGGGTAGGAGGCGAATGCTGAGAAAAAGAGACGAGAACTTGGAACTTTAAGGTTGGGCTAGGTGGAGTTTATCTGGAATCGGTGAGTGATGTCGTCGAACGAACCGTCGGGATGGAAGCGATACATACGCTGGTTGGTTGTTGGACTGTTCAGCGCACCAAGATGTCGAATGTAGGGGCCTACCTTTATATAATCGAACCGGTTGCGGGAGATGAGGGGCGAAATTGTGGTTCGACCGGTGTACCATCCGATTTTTCGGTCGGGATGGTTCTTTCTGATGTGTCCGGCAAGTTGATTCACTCGTTCGGGAGCTGAATCTCCTCCCATGAACCCGATGCAGGTGATTTGGCTGCCAGCCTCGTTGATGAGTTGGTCGATGGAGGCTTCGGTGAGTTCTGTTCCGGTGTCTTTCCACAGGAATGGGCTGTGGCAGCCGGGGCATTTGCATGGGCAGTTGGAGATGTTGATTGCCAGAGTCACTTCGTCTGGAAATTCTTGGAAAACGATGTCTGTGCCTACGAATTTCAGCATGTGAGTGATTCGGTTGGCTCGAGTTGTGTTTCTTTTATTTGTTCATTGTTTGTTGCGGGATATTTTTCTTGTGTGGCATAGTATCGGCGGGCGGCCTCTTCTTGTCGGGCAGCCGAGAAGTTGCTGACGCGTTTCATGTAGCCGATGATACGCGTGAGATAGTCTACGTTTTTGGAATGGCAGTGCGGACATTCTTTTAGATAGCGCTTGTCGATGTGTCCACAGTCGTTACATACGGTGTTCGGAATGTTGAACGTGAAATAGTTGCATCCTTCCTGGGCGGCCACTCGAAGCAGTTGGCGATATTGTGGCTGCGAGAGGTGTTCGTCGAGATTCATGTGCAGGGCCGAACCTCCTGTGAGGTGTTCGATGTAGGGTGTACCGTGTAGTTTGAATTTGTCGAGTATGGTTAGGCTGTCGTCTTCAACCCGATAGAAATAGCTGTTGTAGCAGTCGCGCGGTACGAAATATCCATCGGCACGGTCCCATTTTGCGTGTTTCACTCCGACGTTTTCTGCCGGAATCATTTCGCAGTTGAACATTGCTTCTTTGGTGCGATATTGCTTGTTGTATTTTTCTATCAATCCGAGCAGGCTTTGTACATATTCTTTATATGCGTCGTTGGGGGTTATGTCGAGCCCCATAAATTCGGCTGATTCAACGAGTCCGTTTATTCCGATGGTGAGATATTGTCTGTCGATGTTGATATAACCGGCGTCGAAGAGTGGCAGCATTCCGTTGTGAAGGAGTCTTTTGAGATTTTCATTGTAGGCCAGCTGCACTTTATGACATAGGTCGATGATGTGTGAGAGATGTTCCTTGTAGTCGATTCCATGGCTCATGGCATGCTGTACGCATCTGTTGAGATTGATTGTGAGAACGCTTTTCGAGCCTGTCGAAACTCCGCCCGCACCTAGAGTGTAGGAGAATCCGTTGTCTTGAATCTCATTCCGTAGGCGGCAGCACGAGCTTAGAGAATCGGCGTTGTCGCTCATATAAGTGAAGAAGCTGTGACCTTCGGCGTACATACTTGCTGCGAAATCGCCCCATTCTTTGTCGCGACATTCGCCATTTTCGGCTAGCAGAGCCATGGTTTCAACGGGGAATGTTAGTACGGCTTTGGTACGTTCTTGATTGAACCATTTCATGAATCTTTTCTGCAGCCAGGAAAGACTCTCCCAGTCAGGTCGAGAACCGTCGGGGAAATAGAAGTTGTCGAAGAGCGATTCGAAATAGAAACGGTCGTAGTAAGAAATGTTCCAGAACACAGCCTGATAGTTACGTGCGCCTGTGGGTTGGTTGAGTGAGTAGACAATCTGCTCGAAATCGTCGGTTATGATTTTGTCTATCGTGCGTTTTTTCATACTCAAGTCTACCACTTCATCGGCACGCTTCCAATAGTCCTTGCCATATTCTTTCTGAATGAAATAGTTCATATACATAAGAAATTCGGGGGTAGCGCAAGCTCCAGCCAGCATACTTGAAACCATGAACACCATGTTTATGAATCCACCGCAAAAACTTTTCAGATTCGTTGGTGCTGTTGAGTTCCCACCTATCGAAGTTGTGCCGCCAATGAGCCACGGATACATGGTTATCGAAGCGCAATAATTGGCCAGATTAGTCTCGTCGTTTTTATATATAAAATGGTTAGTGAGTAAACTTAAATATTCATCCGCTAATTCCTTGCCGTACATTTTTTTTATACGGTCGGTCAACAATCGGCGATTCAATCTGATGAATCCCTGCTTGGGAAGTTCACCAATCAGAGTCGCAATATTTTTGTTTTCGACATTGGCATTTGCATCGAATTTCGAACCCGTCGCAGCATTCTCTGCCTTACAATAATCAGAAAGGAATTTCATCTTCTCGAGAGTCTCGCGGTCTTCTGCATGTTGTTGGCGATACACAATAAAACTCTTTGCTACCCTATAGAATCCTTCTCTCATCAAGGCTTCTTCTACCTGATTCTGAATATCTTCCACCTTTATGTCATTGTGGATATTCAAATTGGCCAGGATTTTCGAAACCGTGCCAGATCGGTTGGTTCATTAACACTCTCGAATGCTTTAACGATGGCATTCATAATCTTGTCGAGCGAGAAACGCTCCTTTGCTCCGTCTCGCTTTGTGATGGTGAAATTCTTCATTTCCATTGATAATATTTCTTGTTGTTGAATGTTTTGTTATGTTCTATCGGTTGTCCTTTTTGGAAAACTTTCTTTTCTGATAATCCTGAAAAGTTATCCCTTTTGGGAATCTTTTGTGTTTGCAAAAGTATTGATTAGGGCCCGAAACCAAATTCCAAAATGACGGATAAATATATTCCTATGGTGGGGAAAAGGATAGCTGCCAGGAGAAGAATAATGAATCGAGCCAGGCTATGCATCAGGGTATTTATGGCTACTTTTGCGACTATTCGAAACATAGTATATAAGATGAAAAAGCTACAACAGATTCTCTTACTACTCACTTGCATTGTTGTTATTGCAACAGGAGCTATTCAGCGCGATGGGAAAATTGCAGGACATGATTTGCAGGACACTGCGGACATTAAAAATAATAAGATGCAAACTGATACTATGCATACTCTTGATGATGGGACTGTGGTTATAAATACAACCGCACTTGGGCGGGATATATCAGGCTATGGAGGCCCAGTCCCGTTGGAGATTCATCTGCAACAAGGACGAGTCGTCAGCGTTCGTGCGCTCAAAAATTCAGAGACGCCTGAATTTTTCAATATGGTGAAACCTTTATTAAAATCATGGAATGGACGAACGCCCGATGAGGCTCTCAAAATGAAAGTCGACGCAGTGAGTGGGGCCACATTTTCATCGCGAGGAGTAATCGGAAACATGCAACGTGGACTTGCTTATGCTGATAAAAAGGCGGCTGAGCAAGCTCTCGTTTCGAAACCCGACCTCAACGCTAAGTTGATATTCGGCTTGCTTGTAGCTCTCATGGGAGCAATCTTGCCACTTTTCCTGAAAAACAAACGCTATCGTATTCTGCAACTCATTCTCAACGTTGTCGTTCTCGGTTTCTGGTGTGGGAGTTTTCTGTCGTGGTCGCTTTTCGTGAATTTCATGGCAAATGGCGTAAACATCTGGCCTTCGCTAACACTCATTGTGATGCTCGTTGTAGCGTTCATTTATCCGCTCTTTGGAAAGAAGAACTACTACTGTACGAACCTCTGTCCTTGTGGTTCGCTTCAAGATCTAGCAGCAAAAATCAGTCGACAGAAATGGCATATAAGTCAACGCCTTGTGAAAAGGCTCAATCTTGTCCGTCAGTGGCTTTTCATAGTTTTAATACTACTGATGATAACTGGTATTAGTTTCGAATGGATGGATTATGAAGTTTTTTCGGCCTTCATCGTAACTTCGGCTAATGTGGTTGTTTTGATTATCGGTGTGATTGTTTTTGTGCTTTCGTTTTTCATTCCTCGCCCATATTGTCGGTTCGTTTGTCCCACCGGAACACTGTTCCGATTTACCGAGAAACGTTGGTGATTAATAGTTTTTATTCTCGATAAGATAGTTATTCCTCGGGTTTTACGATTCGTCCGTATATATATCCACTCAGCCGGCGGCGATGATTATATAGACCGGATTAACGCCGAGCAAATAGATTAATCCGGCTGTTACAATGGGAATCCAGCAATTGGAGAAACGTATATTCGCACTCTTGGCCAGCTTGAACGTGGGCACGGCTATAAGTGCAACCACGGCTGGACGAATACCGCGGAACATGGCGGCAACCCAGCGTATATCCATGAACCGGTGGAAAAACAGAGCTATGAGCAAAATGATGAGAAACGACGGTAACACTGCGCCAAGACAAGTGCACAGGGCGCCACGCAGCTTGCGCAATTTATAGCCAATGAATATGCTAATGTTAGCCGCGAAGACGCCGGGACAACTCTGTGCCACGGCGATGAGGTCGATGAACTCCTCGTCGGCAATCCATTTATGTTTTTCAACCACTTCGCTCTTGATGATAGGAATCATGCGTAGCCTCCGCCCAGGGTGAAGGCGCCAATTTTGAAGAAGGTTTTGAAAGCTGTCCAATAGAATGAGCCCGCCGACTCTACTTTTGTTGAGTTTGCGGGCTCGATGGGTTTATTATCACTCTCGTTCATTTCTTTTTTGTTTCAATCCATTTGCGGGCATTTACGAACGCCTCAATCCATGGAGTTACATCGTCATTGCGCCTATCATGAGGATAATAAGCCTGCTGCCAAGGGAACACGGCGCGTTCCAGATGGGGCATCATGGCGAGATGCCGACCGTTAGAAGAGCAGATAGCTGCGGCGTTATAGTCGGAACCGTTCGGATTACCAGGATATTCGGCGTAGTTGTATTTTGCTACGATGTTATAGTTGTCTTCCGACTCGGGCAGATAGAATCGACCCTCGCCATGGGCTACCCATATTCCGAGCTTACTACCGCCGAGCGACCCGAACATAACGCTGTTGTTTTCGGGAATAGTTACACCGAGGAAACTGCTTTCGAACTTCGTGCTGAGGTTGTGTGTGAGGTGCGACGAATGTTTATGTTCGGGGTTGATGAGGTTTAGTTCGGCCATTAGTTGGCATCCGTTGCAGATACCGAGCGATAGAGTGTCCTGGCGAGCATAGAAATTTTCGAGTGCCTGTTTTGCCCGCGGATTATATAGGAATGCACCCGCCCAGCCTTTTGCCGAGCCCAGTACGTCAGAGTTTGAGAATCCGCCGCAGAACACAATCATGTTAACCTCCTCGAGGGTTTCGCGCCCGCTCACGAGGTCGGTCATTGTGACATCCTTAACCTCGAAGCCTGCGATATATAGAGCATAGGCCATTTCACGTTCGCCGTTGGTTCCTTTTTCGCGGATAATTGCGGCGCGTGGAGCCTGTGAATCTATAGTTCCGCAGTTATTCTTCCATCTGTCGGGGTCGAGTCCGTATTGGTCGAAGCGCCCGGTGAACGATGGGTTGAACTTCATTTCAATGGGTTGTTTTTTGTAATTGCGCTGGCGTTTGCGAGCCATTCCATTCATACTTTGCCGACGGTCGAGCAGATAGGATGTTTCAAACCATGTGTCGCGTAGCTCATCAATGTTGAGCTCGATGTTTTTATCTCTATCCGCGATTGAAAGAGTGCGTTTGTCGGGTGTTGGAGTTCCGATACGAGCAAATCCGATGTTGTTCTCCTCGAGGAAAGCTTTCACAGCATCGGCATTTTCGTTAGAAATTTGGATAACTACACCGGGGTTCTCGGCAAACAGTTTCTTGACAAGATTATCGCCGGCCATGTCGTACAGGTTTATCCGCAAGCCGCCATCCACGTTTGCGAAAGTCATTTCGAGCAGTGTTGTGATGAGTCCGCCGGCCGAAATATCGTGTCCGGCAAGAATCCATCCGCGACGAATCATTTCCTGGACAGCCTCGAAGCATTCGCAGAAATATTGCGGGTTGCGAACTGTAGGTACTTCCGAGCCTAGTCGGCCAATACTCTGCTCAAGAGCTGAGCCGCCTAGTTTCAAACTATCGAAACTGAAGTCGATGTGCAGAAGTCGGGTAGCTGCATCGTTTACCAGAACGGGTGACACAACCTTGCGAACGTCGCTTACCTCGCCGCCACTAGAGACGATGACCGTGCCTGGCGAAATGATTTTCTCGCCGTTGGGATATTGTTGGCTCAACGACAGAGAATCTTTTCCTGTGGGAACATTCACGCCAATGGCGCAGCAGAAATTCGACAATGCCTCTACGGCTTATAGAGTCGTGCATCCTCGCCCTTTTGCGAGCGACAGGGCCACATCCAGTTGGCCGACAAGCTCAAACTGTCCATACCCTCGGCCAGCGGTGCCCAGACAATGTTTGTAAGCGATTCGGCTACCGACAGCACCGACCCGGCTTCTGGCGACACCAGTCCTGCTTGCGGAGCGTGCCCGATTGCGGTTGCGATGCCTTTGCGACCGCGATAGTCTAGCGCAACCACACCGCAGTCTGAAAGCGGTAGTTGGATGCGTCCCTGGCATTGTTGGCGTGCCACTTTACCCGTTACCGAACGGTCTACTTTGTTTGTGAGCCAATCTTTGCAAGCCACTGCCTCCAAGCGGAGCACACGGGAGAGATATTCCTCAATCTTATTCTGGTCGAACTCTCCGTCGGCATACTTCCGCTCCACGCTCTCATCGGTCATAATCGTTTTAGGCGAATGGCCGAACATCTGTGCCACATCCAAATCGAATGGCCTTACGCCGTCGGCCTGAACAAATGAGAAGTGCGCATCGCCCGTGGTTTCGCCCACCAAATACATCGGAGCCCTTTCGCGTTCGGCAATCCGCCGCACATGGTTAAGGTGATGTTCGTCGATTAACAATCCCATGCGTTCCTGCGATTCGTTGGCAATAATTTCCTTCGCACTCAGAGTTGTATCGCCCACGGGCAACTTGTCCATTTCGATTTGCCCGCCGCAATCTTCAACCAGTTCGCTCAGACAGTTCAGATGACCGGCCGAGCCGTGGTCGTGAATCGATACGATAGGATTATTGCCCTCCTCGACCAGTGCGCGTACCAGATTATAGGCCCGTTTTTGCATTTCGGGGTTAGCTCGTTGAATGGCATTCAATTCTATGCCGTTGGAATATCGGCCCGTGTCGACCGATGACACCGAACCTCCTCCGAGTCCGATTCTATAGTTCTCGCCACCCACCACGACAATCTTGTTGCCTGGCTGCGGTTCTTTCTTCAAACAATCCTCGCGTGTTCCGTAGCCCACGCCGCCGGCTAGCATAATCACCTTGTCGTAGGCATATTTCTCTCCATTTTCCTCGTGCTCGAACGTCAGTACCGACCCGGTGATGAGCGGCTGTCCGAATTTATTCCCAAAATCACTCGCCCCGTTCGATGCCTTTATGAGAATCTGTTCGGGCGATTGATAGAGCCACTTCCGTACGGGCATAATATCCTCCAATCGCGTTGGGGTAGGGGACGCCCGCCGTCGTCCCTTAGTCGTGGATAGGCTGTCATGTAGACTGCTGTTCCTGCGATGGGCCACGAGCCTGTGCCGCCTCCCATGCGGTCGCGAATTTCGCCTCCTGTTCCGGTGGCTGCGCCGTTGAACGGCTCCACGGTGGTGGGGAAGTTGTGAGTTTCGGCCTTTAGCGAGATGACGCTTTCGATGGGTTTTACGCGGAAATAGTCGGGCACGCTTTGATTAGCCGGTGCAAACTGTTCGATTTCCGGTCCTTCGGCAAAGGCCACATTGTCTTTATAGGCCGAAAGAATACGTCCCGGATTCTCACGGGTTGTCTTTTTGATAAGGTCGAACAGGCTACTTTCCATCTTCTTTCCGTCGACGATGAATTCGCCTCCGAAAATTTTGTGTCGGCAGTGTTCCGAGTTGATTTGCGCGAAGCCGAACACCTCCGAATCGGTTAGCGGTCTACCGTTTTGTTTGGCAACTTGGTGCAGATATTCAATCTCGTCAGTCGAGAGTGCGAGCCCTTCTTCTTCGTTGAATTTTTCCAGGTTTTCAATCATTCTGACTGGTTCGGTTCGATGCTCGAATGAAAAAATCATCTGGTCGAGCCCCTGATACATTCTCTGCAACATTGTGTCGTGTTCAGCGTCGGCCGAGTCAGCGGGAAAATATTCCTCAACACGCGAAATGCCGTTGAGACTCATATTCTGTGTAATCTCAACGGCATTTGTGCTCCACGGCGTAATCATTTCCCGTCTTGGTCCGATGTAGAACCCTTCAACGTGTTCGGTTTCCAGAACATTTGCTTCTCCGAAGAGCCATTTCAATTTTTCTATTTCATTTATCTTGGGTTGATGGTCAATTTCGACTGCAATGATAGTCTCCTTTGTTGTTTTGAAGAATAGAATCATAATCTGCTACTGTTTTTTATTTGATGCAAAGGTAGTGCAAACGAGGGCAAAACGATTGAGCTTTCAAGAAAGCTCGGATTGTTTTGTCGAGAGCCGTCTTACCTTATGCGAAGGTAGTTCAAACCAGATGCTGAAGGCTTTCGCTTCCCTCGACGAGACATAAAATTAAGTTCCGGACGCCTTTGCAACTTACGATGAGACATAGAACTCGGTTCCGGAACCCTTTGCAACTTACGAAGAGAGTTACAAAGTTGTTCTTATAGTTATTGCACTTTGCTACGGGAGTCTCCCAATCAGTTTTATTGCCGATGCACTTTGCGACTGGGACGACGAAGACCTTTTCTATCCGATTGCAAAATATTTTTATATAAAAGCATATAAACTAAATATTTACATAGATTATTGAATATATAAATTATATCAGATTATATTTTCCATGTTATATTTCTTGTAAATACCGATATAAAATGATATTTCAATGTTATATTAGAAATATCAATACTATTGGAATATCTTTTCAATAGTATAGTGATATTATTAATCATACTAGAATGTGTTTTCCATTGCCTATGGAATTAGTTAGTTATACCAACGAGTATTTTCCATAACCTATGGAATTAACAATCTATATAAACGATATTTTTCCATAGACTATTGAATCAGCTGGCTATAGTAGTGATAATATTCCATAGATTATGGAATAAACAATTTATAGTAACGATAACTTTCCATAGTCTATGGAAAACATTCATCGATATGACGAATATTTTCCATAATTAATGTAATAGGCTATCTGATAGATTATTATATAAAAATATTTTGCAATCGGATAGAAAAGGCCTTCGCCTTCCCGTCGCAAAGTGTATCGGCAATAAAGCCGGTTGGGAGACTCCCGTAGCAAAATGCGATAGTCATAAAACTGATTTTGTAATCCTTGTTGCAAAGTGCGATAGCTATAAAAACTACTTGGCGACTCTCTTCGTAAGTTGCAAAGGGTTCCGAAACTGAGTTCTATGTCTCATCGAGAGTTGCAAAAGCGTCCGGAACTTAATTTTATGTCTCGTCGAGGGAATCGAAAGCATCCTCAACCTATTGTTATTTGCTGTTGTAAGTTGCGAAGGCTATAAAAACAGCTCGTAGGTTCCTGTCGCAAAGTTCGTCGGCAATAAGACTGGCTTGGAGGCTCCCGGCGTAATGTTCATCAGCAATAAAATCGGCTCGTAGGTTCCTGTCGCAAAGTGCGAAGGTATCTTCAGTCTGTTTTTATCTCTTATTGTAATGTGATTTCGGTTTAAAATAAACTTCGACTCGGGCAGAAGGCCCGCATGTAGGGACAGACCCCGTGTCTGTCCGCCCTCCCGTCGTTCAAGGACGTGATAAATATATGTGTCGCCATACCTGAAATTGTTATTCGGTCGGTATACCGAATTGGCGTGGGGTGCCGGACAGCAAATCACCCCTCGGGGTCTGTCCCTACATGCGGGCCTTCTGCCCGAGTCGAAGTTTATCTTAAATCGAACTCATGGAAAATAAAAAAGCCCGGTCGTTAGGCCGGGCTCTATAGAAGTTTTAGACGATTCGATAGCTATTTGAAAGGTCTCCAATAGACATTATATGACCTATCCTTTTGGGCAATGAGTTTGATTTCAATATTCTGACCTTTAGGAGCCTGCTTTCTAATTTTATTTCCGATTTCAATAGTTTGAAGAGCGTTTCTTACTTTACTAACATAAGTCCAGTCGGTGTCAGGCTTCTTGGGGGCCTTTAGCAATTGTTCGCTAGAGATAATTTTATCAGAAGCGCCGCTCATTATAACATCCGCAAGAGCTGACGCAAATGAATATTCCTCTTCTGTAAAGATGAAGCATTTATCGTCCTCCGCAGAATATATGATATAGTCTGATGTGTAATCAGACTTATCTTTCTTTTCGATAACGGAAGCTATAGCTTTTCCCAATTTAGCATCGGAAGCATCTACACTCCGCGTTTGTTGTGTTTGTTCCGGAAGGTTGTACACATCTTCCGAGCTGTCTGCATTGCTACAGCTGAAACAAATTCCAGCTAAGGGTAGCATCATGAAAAAAATCTTCTTCTTCATACGTTTGATTATTAGTTGTGAGATACACCTCTCCAAATACCTCGATTAAAATAATCCTTGGCCGGTTATGCGATTGGGAGAAGTTCCATCGGATATGGATAATCGATAGGCAATCGTAAATCGACGTAGCAAAAATAGGCTAGGGTTGTTATATGTCTAGTAATTTGTGGTTAAAAAAATAAAAGAGATTTACATATTGTCTACTCTTTTCCTGCTTCGCCTACCGTCAGCCAGTGGAGCAAGCAGTGGTATTAGTGGCGAAGATATAACCACATAGAATTGCGTACATTTGCGAATCATAATTCTACAAACATCATATATGAAACAAACATTTGCTATAATAATCATGGCGTTCGCTTTCGCGTGGCAGATTAACTGCGTGGCGCAAGATTGCAATCCCTGCGGAGTTTACACCAACTCGGAGGGCAAAACCGATACTATAACATCAGCACAAGGATTCAGCGGCTCGGCCCCGCTTACGGTGACATTTAAAGCTAATCCGCCAACAAGCATCGACCCTGCAACGCACTTTGAATGGCACTTCGGCGAGCAAGGAAATCGAACAATGTTTATCAGATACGAAGCCGATACGCAATACACATTCAACGCAGCCGGAACTTTTGCCATGCGTCTATACGAAATATTGAATGGCGACACTATCAACATCTACGACCCCATAACCGTGACCATAAGCGAAAGCGAACTCCAAATGCCGAATGCTTTCTCGCCCAACGGCGATGGGGTGAACGATGTTTACAAGGCTAAGTCGGGCTACAAAAGCATAATCGAATTCCGTGCGGTGATTTTCAACCGCTGGGGACAGAAAATCTATGAATGGAACGACCCCTCCGGCGGATGGGACGGAACTTTCCAGGGACACGCCGTGCCCGATGGAACTTATTTCGTGAACGTCATGGCAAAGGGAGCCGACGGTAGAGTTTTCAAAATCAAACGCGATGTGAACCTGTTGAGAAGCTATATTGAATAACTCGAAGAATGAAAAATAAAATAGAAGTGCTCGGTTCGCGAGTGCATAATTTGAAGAATGTCGATGTGACGATTCCGCGCAACTCATTGGTGGTGTTCACGGGCTTGTCGGGCTCTGGAAAGAGTTCGCTGGCTTTCGATACCATCTTTGCCGAGGGGCAGCGGAGATACATCGAAACTTTCTCGGCCTACGCCCGGAATTTCCTTGGAAACACGGCACGTCCGGATGTAGACAAAATCACCGGTCTGTCGCCCGTTATATCCATCGAACAAAAGACAACAAACAAAAACCCGCGCTCAACCGTTGGAACCACAACGGAGATATACGATTATTTACGACTGCTCTATGCACGCGCCGGTGAGGCATACTCCTACAAAAGCGGAGCGCGAATGGTGAAATACACCGAGGAGCGAGTGGTCGACATGATTCTTAACGACTATCATGGACGGGCAATCTATCTGCTCGCACCGCTGGTTCGGAATCGTAAAGGCCACTATCGCGAACTCTTCGAACAGATGCGTCGGAAAGGCTATCTCAACATACGCGTCGACGGCGAAGTATTGGAACTCACGCGAGGAATGAAGGTCGACCGATACAAGAATCATAACATCGAAGTGGTTATCGACAAAATGAAACTCAGCGATACCAAGCTCGATAACCAACGCGAACGCTTAGCCCGAAGCGTGGCTGCGGCAATGAAACAGGGCGACTCGCTAATAATGATTATGGATAAAGAGTCGGGCGAAACAAAATATTTCTCTAAACGACTCATGGACCCTGAAACCGGTATAGCCTATAAGGAACCGGCACCGAACATCTTCTCGTTCAATTCGCCCGAAGGTGCCTGTCCGCATTGTAAAGGATTGGGAAGAATCGTGAAGATTGACATAAAAAAAGTGATTCCCGACCTACAGCAAAACATCTACAATGGTGGGATTGCACCACTCGGAAAGTACAGGAATCAAATGATATTTTGGCAAATCGATTCAATTCTCCAAAATCACAACTGTACTATCAAGACGCCTATAAAAGACATCCCGAAAGAGGCAATGGACGAAATCCTTTATGGCTCGCTGGGCAACATTAAGATATCGAAAGAGCTAGTTCATACAACGTCAGACTACTTCACGACGTTCGACGGAATTGTGAAGTATCTCACAAACGTTATGGAAAACGATGACTCTGCAGCCGGCAAGAAATGGGCCGACCAATTCACCGGCGAAACCATCTGTCCCGAATGCAACGGTACGCGACTCAATCGTGAGGCACTGGCCTATCGTATCTGGAACAAGAACATAGCCCAACTGGCCGAACTCGATATAAACGAGCTCAAAGAATGGGTCGACGAACTCGATAAGCATATCGATGAAAAGCAACGCGTCATAGCTACCGAGATAATCAAGGAAATCCGAAAACGAATCAACTTCCTCCTCGAAGTGGGGCTCGACTATCTGTCGCTCAACCGACAAAGCGCATCGCTCTCCGGAGGAGAAAGCCAGCGCATCCGACTGGCAACGCAAATTGGCTCGCAACTTGTTAATGTGCTTTATATACTCGACGAACCATCCATCGGACTACATCAGCGCGACAATCAGCGGCTCATCAAATCCCTCAAAGAACTACGTAACCTCGGTAATACCGTCGTCGTGGTTGAGCACGACGAAGACATGATGCGTGCCGCCGAGTGGATTGTCGACATCGGTCCGCTTGCCGGTCGAAAAGGAGGTGAAGTCGTATTCCAAGGCACGCCATCTGAAATGCTCCTTACCAATACCCTCACCGCCCAATATCTCAAAGGCGAACGCACCATAGATTTGCCTCCTAAGCGGCGCAAAGGCAACGGCCAGTTCATCAAACTCTATGGCTGTCGTGGTAACAACCTTAAAAATATCGATGTTGAATTTCCTCTGGGTACACTAATCGTTGTAACCGGTGTTTCAGGCTCTGGTAAAAGCACTCTCATCAACGAAACCCTCCAGCCCATCCTCTCGCAACACTTTTATCGCTCAACAAAAAAGCCCATGCCCTACGACCGAATCGAAGGCATTGAAAATATTGATAAGGTGGTCGACGTAGACCAAAGTCCCATCGGTCGAACTCCACGCAGTAATCCTGCAACCTATACCGGTGTTTTCTCCGACATACGCCGACTCTTCGTGAGTCTTCCCGAAGCAAAAATCAGAGGCTATAAACCCGGTCGATTCTCATTCAACGTCAAAGGAGGCCGATGCGAAACATGCGGCGGAAACGGATATAAAACCATTGAAATGAATTTTCTGCCTGATGTGATGGTGCCCTGTGAGGTGTGCCGTGGGAAGCGATATAACCGCGAAACAATGGAAGTGCGATTCAAGGGGAAATCCATCGCTGATGTGCTCGATATGACCGTAAATATGGCTGTGGAATTTTTTGAATCAGTTCCCCAGATACGTAAAAAGATTAAAGCTCTGCAAGACGTCGGTCTGGGCTACATCAAGCTCGGTCAAAGCTCCACCACCCTGTCCGGCGGCGAAAGCCAACGTGTGAAACTAGCTACCGAACTTGCCAAACGCGACACCGGACGCACACTCTACATTCTTGACGAACCTACTACCGGCCTTCATTTCGAAGACATCCGCATACTTATGCATGTACTCCAGCAGCTTGTCGACCGTGGTAATACGGTTCTCATTATCGAGCACAATCTAGATGTAATTAAGCTGGCCGACCATATAATCGATATGGGCCCAGAAGGCGGCCGTGGCGGCGGAACTGTTCTCTCCACTGGTACCCCCGAAGAGGTTGCCCAAAGCAAACTTGGCTTCACACCCGAATATATCGCCCGCCAATTGTCAGGTCATTCTAGCTGTACTATTCCCGATTCGGAGCAATCTAACATGCAATAGGTCGGTAGAATATTCACTCGTCTTAAAAAACTCGATGAGTCATTAGGTTGCAAAGCATGTTTGTGCTAATCTTGCAAAGAAATTTTCGTGTCATGCTTTAGTTAGCGATGCATGAATAATCTATTAATAACCTAATTAACGAAGAGTAGTATGAGAAAGAAATTATTGTTTGGAGCAGCAATTGCTCTTGTCGTGGGGATAATGTTTTCGTCGTGTGTGAAATCAGAGGGTGTAGCCAATACAAACTTTAGTAGTGACCCTTCTTATGTCGATTTGGCTCAAAGTATTGCCGAGTTTGATGCGAGCTTCCCGTCGTTATCAGATAATGAAGTTGACGATTCTGTAAGGCTAACTAATCCCGGAAAAATCAAGAAATCTTCAAGGAAGAATGTGAAAGGTCCGAAACCATTGTCTAGCCGAATTACTGGATCTAAAGTGGGGTGGATATGTGCCAAGCTTTTATTAAAGCCATTAAGAAATATGATAAGGAGAAATTAGACCTGTCTACACTGTCTAAGGAACAATTTGAGGAACGCTTGTATAAAGATGTTTTCGAGGAAATTAAGAAATATATGGGTAAAGATTTTCCAGACATTGATTTAGCCACCTTTATACAGATGGTAAAAGCAAGCAAGAGGAATAATAAGGAAACCGAAAATCTGAACGAAGACGAAATGATAGAATATATTAGGAATATTAAGGAGGGCAAAAAGGAAGATATGACTTTGGTTGCTGATTATATAAATAAACTACGCTCCATTCCCGACATGAAAGCCCGAAGGAAATACGCCGCTGGCTATGTGAAGCTCATTAATGAATCGCAGATACCTGCCGAATCGAAGCAACAAATTCTAGACGTTACTTCCATTTTAGCCAGTGGGTTAAATATGCCTGGAGAAATAAGAAAGGAAGAATAATAAATTATTCCTATCACATATTGAAAAACCTCTGCAAATCCCGGAAAGGAGTTTGCGGAGGTTCTTCATTTTATATTAGTGAGAGATTTTGTTACGTCTACTTAATAACTTTGCATTCCATCAATCAAGACGTTTTCAATGAAAGAAAAACCCAACTACATTTTCGAAACCCGTATGGAGGTGCGCGACTATGAATGCGATATCGAGGGAATAGTGAACAATGCAAACTATCTGCACTACACCGAGCACACCCGCCACAGATTCCTGCGTTCGCTGGGAGTGAGTTTTGCCGAGCTGCATGAAAAAGGAACAGATGCTGTTGTGGCGCGAATGAATTTGGAATATAAAACGCCGCTCAGGTGCGACGACGAATTTGTGTCGCGCATGGCACTCAGAAAGGAAGGTGTGAGATATGTTTTCACGCACGACATTTTTCGACTTCCCGACGAACAACTGTGTTTCCATGCTACGGTCGATTTAGTGACGCTCATCAACGGACGCCTCGGCGTGAGCAAGGATTATGACGATACCTTCGCAAAAGTTCTATAAACAATGAATCAGGAAGAAATAATCAGCTCTATTATGTTGGCCCAGCTGGGCATTTCACGGCCGATGGCGATGTACGAACTCTATTCGCGTGTAGGCTCGGCTGCTAAAATTGTGAATGCGCGGGAGCACATTCGTGAAATATGTCCCGACATATCCGATCGCTTCGTGAAACTCCTATCAACTCTCGAACAGTTTAGAAAGCGGGCCGAAGAGGAGATGGAATATACCGAAAAACATCGTATAAAAGTACTTTGCATGCCCGATCCTAACTATCCACAACGGTTGAAAAACTGTCCCGACGCCCCGATGGTACTCTACAGTTTGGGCAATGCTAACCTCAATGCCCGTCACACGGTTAGCATCGTTGGTACACGGCATTGTACGGCCTACGGTAGAGAATTAGTTCAGGCTTTTGTTCGCGATTTAAAGAATCTATGCCCCGACGTGATAATTTTTAGCGGATTAGCCTATGGTATTGACGTTTCGGCTCATCGGGCAGCTCTCGATAATGGCCTTTCTACTGTGGGGATCGTGGCTCACGGGCTCGATGATATCTATCCACGTACGCATCGTGATACGGCAGCGGCTATGCTTAAAAATGGCGGATTGCTTACCGAATACACAACTCATACACAGCCGAAAGCCCATAATTTTGTTCAGCGTAATAGAATCGTAGCCGGCTGTACGGATGCAACTCTGTTGGTGGAGTCGGCACGTAAGGGTGGCGGACTGATAACCTGTCGGATAGCCAGAGTTATGGTCGCGATGTATTTGCTTTTCCCGGAGCTGTCGGTGCAGAATATAGTGAAGGATGTAACAATCTAATACATAACAATACAGCCGGTCTGATTACATCGGCCGAAGATTTTGTGAAAGACATGAATTGGGAAACATCCGAAGAGTCAAAAAAGAAACGTAACCAAGGGATAGAACGCACCCTTTTTCCCGATCTATCGCCCGATGAGCAGCGGGTTGTTGACGTGCTTTCAAAGAACAACGACCTTCAGATAAATACCCTTGCTATACAGTCGGATACTCCTATCGCCCGTCTTTCAGCGATCCTTTTCGAACTCGAAATGAAAGGCGTGGTACAAACCATGGCTGGTGGAACTTACCATCTTCTCACACTCTGACCTGAACGGTTAATAAAGCAAGATTAATCCAGCCAGAGCCGAAGCGCAAATCATGTGAATTGGATTTATTTTGAGCCACATGGTGCCAACGAATGTTGCGGCAAAAAGAAACAAGCTAACTCCGAATTGCCACGGGTCAACACTGGGCAGAGAAAAGTTTTCGGCATTGCAAAGCAACAGCGTGGCTGCTCCTAACAAGCCCACTACCGTGGGACGAAGTACGCCGAAAACAGATTTCACCGCGCGTGTGTTCATATATTTCAGAAACATCTTACTTATCAGAATCATCAGAATGAGCGACGGAAGTACAAGAGCTATCGTTGCGGTTGCGCTGCCTAAAACGGCCATAGTATCGTTGTAGCCCATATTGTGCACAGCAGTGTAACCGCAGTAGGTGGCCGAATTTATTCCCACCGGTCCGGGCGTCATTTGCGATATGGCAACCACGTTTGTAAACTCGGCTGACGACATCCAATGGTGGCTAACAACGGTTTCGGTTTGAATGAGCGACAGCATTCCATATCCTCCTCCGAATCCGAAAAGCCCGATGACAAAGAACGTATAGAAGAGTTCGATATATATCATATTGTTTTTGAATAGAGACCACTTAATTCCAGCCGCAAAGATAATTCATCCTATTATATCAGGCAGTATGGACTTATACCCCATCCAAGCATATGTCTAGACTCTGCCTCAAGTCCTCCCTGATTTTGACTATAAGATGCTAATATCTCAGATATCATGACAATATGTAAGCTAAGTACCTCCGCTAACCCATGAATAAAGGAATTTGAGATTACGATTATTCATCTGAAACACTTGTACGTCTGGATTAATTACGTACATTTGCACCTATAACAATTCTAACAACTTAAACATCAAACACATTTATGGAAAATAACACCTTCGGCCTTTATGCAAATAAGATAGAGGCATTTCTAGGTAAATCCTCGAAAGAGTTCACGAAAGAAGACATCATCCGTGTTGTAAGAGAAATGGACATCAAGATGGTGAACTTCATGTATCCCGGTGGTGACGGTAGGTTGAAGACCCTAAACTTTATGCTCAACACACCCGATTATTTGGAGACCATTCTTACTTGCGGTGAGCGCGTTGACGGTTCTTCACTCTTTTCATTCATTCAGGCTGCAAGTAGCGACCTGTATGTGATGCCGCGTTTTTCTACTGCTTTCATCGATCCGTTTGAAGAGATTCCAACACTTTGTATGCTCTGCTCATTCTTCAATCGTGATGGCGAGCCGCTGGCATCATCACCCGAGCACACCCTAAAAAAAGCTATGGACGCTTTCACTAAAGTAACTGGTATGGAATTTCATGCGATGGGTGAGTTGGAATATTACGTTATTCGTCCCGACGAAGAGGTGTTTCCCGCTGTAGACCAGAAAGGCTATCACGAGAGTGCACCCTATGCTAAAGGTAACGACTTCCGCACACGTTGTATGCAAGCAATCGCCGAATGTGGAGGTAAGATAAAATATGGTCACTCGGAAGTTGGCAACTTCGTGGAAAACGGCGATTGCTACGAGCAAACCGAAATAGAATTCCTACCAGTTCCAGCAAACGAATGTGCTGAACAAATTCTGCTGGCCAAATGGATAATCCGCAACATGGGCTATCAGGAAGGACTCAACATCACCTTCGCTCCGAAAATAACTGTGGGGAAAGCCGGTTCAGGAATGCACGTTCACATGCGTATCATGAAAGATGGACGTAACCTTATGCTCGACGGCAATAAACTCTCCGAAAATGCTCGTAAGGCCATTGCCGGTATGATGAAACTCGCAGAGAGTATCACTGCATTCGGCAATAAGAATCCGACATCTTATTTCCGTCTCGTTCCCCATCAGGAAGCTCCCACGAATGTATGCTGGGGCATGAGCAACCGCTCGGTACTGGTACGTGTTCCGCTGGGCTGGACTTCAGGTAAAGATATGTGTCACGAGGCTAACCCGATAGAGCCGCTCACCAAGCGCGATTACAGTGAAAAGCAAACTGTTGAGATGCGTTCACCAGATGCTCTGCCGACATCTACCAGCTTCTGGCCGGTTTATGTGTGGCTTGCCGTCATGGATTCGAATTACCCGATGCGCTGGAAGTAGCCGACAAAACTTTTGCTGACGGCGACATTCATGACCCGGAAAACGCCCAGCGTTTTGCCGCATTGACTCAGTTGCCCGACAGTTGTGCTGCTTCGGCTGACCGTCTGGAACAGCAGCGGGCTGTTTATGAGCAACACAGTGTGTTCTCACCTGCAATGATAGACGGCATAATTACCCAGTTACGCGCTTTCGACGACCGTACGCTTCGCAAAGATATTTCAGGCAACGATGAGGCTGTAGCTAAGCTTGTTGAGAAATATTTCCACTGCGGATAAAAACAGATTTCACTTTGTTTCATAATAGTTTTGTCCCGTAGGAACTCGAATTTCAAGTTCCTACGGGCTTTTTTTGTTGTAGACAATATTGTCCCAACCGTAAACGACTTCCAGGCCCGAACCCCGGACTAATGATGGAAATCTCAAAAACTTAAAGGAAGGAGTAGGGTAGAGGGAGAGTTTTCCATAAGTCTCAACCTGTTTTATTACTCTGGAAAGAGGTTAACCACACCAAAATTATTTTATAATAGCATCCGGAATGACACCATTTCTAAATATCGAACCCGTATTGTGTTTGTAATCGGGATAAAAATGGTGTATGCCTGCTCACGCAGACACACACCTTGCCACTTAACTAAATAACTCAAAAAATTACTTGACTCAATTCTTATTGGCTGATTTTCATCACGAGAACGCGCCAAGAATTCGACTATTAACTTACTAATAACTAATCATGTGTATCATTAAATAGTACTTGAATTGATTTTGCAAAGATAAATCTTTCTTTTTTGTCTGCAAGAGTTTTGACAAAAAGTTTTGACAAATATTTGTGTCGAGATGTTAGTGAGCAAACCTAAATACTAGTTCGAATAAAGGGAAATACATTTGAAACCTATTTAATAATCGAAGAAATATGCACGTTGACCGTCTTCTTATTTCCTTACTTTTAATTCGATAGAATGAGATAAAAATCTTATACTAAAGTAGACCTAATTACATATCTGTAAATCATCAATGTTTAGATTCTTGGACGGTATTTCAACCAACAATAAATTGGGTAGTGGTCAGAGCGTTTCACGCGGTCATCGACTCGTGCCTCATATGGTTCGAGGTCGGATGAGCAGAGAATGTGGTCTATCCGAACGTACATTCCGCTTTTGTGATAGGAAAATCCTGGTCCAGTACCAGTAGAAATGTAGGCGTCGGTGAGACCGCGGGCCATTGTTCTGTGTACGTAACTGAGCGGACTATCGTTGAAATCACCGCAAACTATTACTGGGATATGTCTGTCGAGGTATCCTTTCACGTATTTTGACACGGCTTCAGCTTCAGGAGCACGCTTTGCAGAGGCTTCACCTAGTTTTTTGAGCAGATAGGTTGATTCGCCTTTGGCGGAGTGCGTGGGTAGGGGGTGTCTAATGAGCGATTTGAATCCTTCTTTATCTTGCGAGCTAAGATTATAGCTTTCAAGATGGTTATTGACGACGAGCATTTCGATACCTCTAACATTGAGCAGATAGGCTACGGTCATATTTCCTTTGGAATTGAAAGGAATAATTTCTTTTTTGATGATTGGATAGCGGCTCAGAAGCATCAAACACTCGGTTCGCGTTACAGGTTTTATGGTTGTGTCGCAGTATTGATAATGGGTTGCTAAACGATGTAGTACATCTTTCTCGCGAAGTTCCTGCAGACCTGCTTCTTGGAGACAAACTATGTCGGCTTTACTTCGGATGATATACTCAATAATAGGATTGGGTTCTCCATCGGGTATATTCCAAGGAGCGAAAAGAAATACATTATAGGAAAGGATTTTCAGCGAGCCATGGGGCTTTTCTTTAGGTAAATTGAAAGGGATATATTTGCGTATCGGGCCGAAACAGAGAAGAAAACCAAGGATCGGAAGCCATATCAGTCTACGACGGAAGAATATCCAGATTAACAGAAATCCAGTATTTAATACGAGCAGTATCGGAAAGCCAAGACCTAGGTTGGCCAGCATAGGATGATTTACCGGATTAAGCCGATCGATATGCCCGACAGATAGCATAATAATAATGACCAGTAGATTACCGGCCATTATTATTCGTCTGACAATCTTACGTGTCTTGTGCCCCATGAGTTAATTGATTTATCTCTTACTACTGTCGAAAAGACGTTGCTTTTCTTCTCTCGTCAGACTGTCGTAGCCGCTCTTTCGTACCTTATCGAGAATATTATCGATTTCATCCTGTTCTCGTTTTTTTCGTGCGTTGTATTCCCAGTCGCTCTCGGGTTTAGTTTGCGGCGACGCAGTTTGTCCTTTTTTATTTTCCCAATTAGTTCGCATTCTGTTGAAGAATTGCCGTCCTTTATTAGTTCCGAAGTCCCCATTGCCAGAATAGGGATGTTTGTGCCAATATCTTATGAGTATGAATCCGAACAACATTCCACCCAGATGAGCTAAATGCGCAACTCCATCGTTACTGGTTCCGAATGCAGAGAAAAGCTCCATAACCACAGAACCTATTATTATCCATTTGGCTTTAATGGGGATGGGAATTGGGATGATGAACATGCGTTCGTTGGGAAAGGTCATTCCGAAGGCGAGCAATATGGCATATATTGCGCCCGAAGCTCCTACGGTTGTCCACTGGTTGAGATAAGTTTCTACGGGAATCTTCATTGCACCAATCTGTACGAATTCATAAGCATTAAACCCTTCAGCCATATACGACACATATTGTGCCAGTTCCTGACAAACGCCGGCTCCGATTCCGCAAACAATATAATAGAAGAAAAACTTACGCGGCCCCCACACATTTTCCATAACCATTCCGAACATCCAAAGCATAAACATATTCATGAGAATGTGCATGAATCCGCCGTGCATAAACATATAAGTGAACAACTGCCAAAGCCTGAAATCGCCCGCAAGAAAAAAATGAAGTCCGAATAAATTATTCAAATCAACGCCCATTCCGCCGAGAATCTCGTAAGCAAAGAAAGCAAGGATATTGATGATGAGCAGATTTCTTGTAACTACAGGTATATTGCGCATATGCGTTAATCGATTAAGTGATGAAATCCTATAAAAACATGACAAAAGTATGAATTTTTTCCCTCAAGCCTACACAAAGTACATCCATTACCCTTTCATCAGTCACTCTAGCGGCTATTTTCCTAGCTTTTTGTTTGTGCTATAAAAGGAAACGCTTATATTTGCAGCACAGTTTTAATTTTTTATTTCCCAAATAATTAATCTATAATTCAAAAAAGTATGAACAAATCAGAATTGATTGAAAAGATTGCCGCCGGTGCAGGACTTAGCAAGGCTGACGCTAAAAAGGCATTAGATGCTACAACAGAAGCTATCAAAGGAGCACTCGTAGCAGGTGACAAAATCCAGCTAGTTGGTTTCGGAACCTTCTCCGTAACCGAACGTCCAGCTCATGAGGGAATCAACCCTGCCACAAAGCAGAAGATTCACATTGCAGCTAAGAAGGTTGCTAAATTCAAAGCCGGTGCAGAGCTAGCAGATGCCGTTAACAGATAATTTGCAAGACTATCTAACTTTATTTTTGTACGAAAACAGAGAGCGACTCTAGGAAGAGCCGCTCTCTTGTTTAAAAACAACGATTATGAACATAGGAGACAAAGCACCTGAACGGCTCGGAACAGACCAGGACGGAAAAGAAATCAAACTAAGCCATTATAAAGGGCAGAAACTCGTACTTTATTTTTATCCAAAAGACTCTACGTCGGGCTGCACAGCTGAAGCCTGTAACCTGCGTGACAACTACGACGAACTGCTCAGTCAAGGTTACGCAATTGTGGGAGTAAGTGTGCAGGACGAAAAATCGCACAAGAAATTCATCGAGAAAAACAACCTCCCTTTCCCCCTAATTGCCGACGTTGATAAAAAACTCAATGAAACATTCGGCGTATATGGTGAGAAAAGCATGTATGGTCGTAAGTATATGGGTACATTCCGAACCACCTTTATAATCGACGAAGCCGGAATAATCGAACGAATCATTGGCCCGAAAGAAATAAAAGTAAAGAATCACGCAGAACAAATTCTTGCTCCAAAAGCCGAATAAGTGCATGAGCGTCGACAACAATACAGCACAAAAACTCATAGCATACGCCGAGAAATACGAACACCCACAGTTCCTCCTCAACGATCCAGCCAGTTTATGCATGCAGTCAAAGGCGTTAAGAATAAAGAAATAATGGCCTTCATTGCATCCGCTTTGAGTTATGGTGCCCGAAGCGCATTCATCAAACGGTTACATTTCTTACTTGATTGTACAATGGGTGTCCCCCACGACTGGATAATATCAGGCGAATACAGAAAACACATCCCCGACGATTCAGCCTGCTTCTATCGCCTCTATTCAAATCACCTCATGCTATCGTTTTTCGATACCCTGCGACAAATGATATACTCGCACGACAGTATCGGTCAGTTCGTTAGAACCACAATCAATCCCAACGCAAAGCTTGAAAACGGAAAGTTCAGAGCCATCGCCGCACTCGAGGCGATATGTACCTACTTTGCCGACCGAGAATCGAACAAAATCATCCCTAAAGACACCCGTTCGTGTTGTAAACGCCTCTGTATGTTTTTAAGATGGATGGTGCGCTCAAACTCCCCTGTCGATCTCGGTCTATGGTCTGACTTTATCGATCAGAGCACCCTCCTGCTTCCTCTTGATACTCATGTTGTTCATGAAGCGATAGAATTGGGATTGTTGAAGAGTAAAACTACTAGTATGGCTGCAGCCCAAAGATTAACCTCCACTCTTTCCGAAATATTTCCCGGTGACCCAACTAAAGCAGACTTCGCACTATTTGGTTACGGAGTAAACAAATCAAGAAAACTCTAAATATTGAACGTAATCATGGTTACGTTTTCTCTCTCTATTGGGGTAAATCAGTCATTAATACTTGGATAACTAATTCTCCGAACGCGTATAATGAGTTGTACGTATGTAATCGCTCGGATACACACGTTTATCCCCTAGAAATTACAGACGTATCCCATAGAGATTAAATACGTATCCCAGAGCGATTACTCCCGTATTCCATTCTATTTATATACGTATCCCATTCTATTTACTCCCGGAGTCCATTCTATTTATATACGTACTCTCATTGTTTTCTTAACCGAGAAATTGAATTATCATCATGATGAAAAATTAGTTTCATCATGATGATACAAACGTTTCATCGTGATGATACAAACGTTTCATCGTGATGATAAATTTGTGCCATCATGATGATAATTCAATTTCTCCAGTATGTCTATGATACAACTCCCTAATGTAAATAGAAGGGAGTACGTATATAAATAGAATGG
>NZ_BAKH01000039.1 GCF_000614105.1 Prevotella micans DSM 21469 = JCM 16134 | reverse complement strand
GAGGAGTTCCCTTTGTTCGCTTTTTTATGCCCTTTTGCCAACCTCGGCAAGAGGGAAATAACAACGAGTTTAATGTATGTATTCAGTAACAAAAACAACAAAAGAATGAAACGAATTTTGATAGTATGTTGTGCCGTTTTCATCGCGTTGGCTGCGCGGGCACAAAGTTTCAGTTGGACTGACGCTGCCGGTGCAACGTTCGACATCACAATAACAGATGCCGCAAACAAATATGCCAAGGTCACTCACGGCGAGGCTGCTACAGGTGCAACAGAAATCACAGTTCCAGGCAGTGTGCAATATAACGGTGACACCTACACCGTGACAGACGTGGCAGGACGAGTAACAAACATAAAAGGTCAATATTCTCCGGTTGGACTTAAAAAAGTTATCTTGTCAGAGGGAATAAAGATTGTCAGGTCCTATAGTACATATCTTGCCAAGGACGTAGAAGACATTGTTTTCCCCTCTACCTTAGAAGTGATAGAGCAGGAAGCTTGCACCTTTTTATCTTTAAAGAATATAGACCTTTCTCATACAAGACTTAGGTTTATTGGTGCTCAAGTATTTAATGCTGCCTGGGGACGTGGAACGATAGAAAGCATTAAGTTTCCACAAACATTACGACGAATAGATGGCGGTATAATGATGGATGGCAACCCTCCTTTAAAAGATATGGTATTGCCTGCACAACTTGACACAATTGCTTATTCAACATTTTTGGGTTTAGCGCAGTTGGAAACTTTAACTTTCGAGAAACCAACACCGGCACTGCTTTACATAGAGAATCCACTCAACCCTTCGGAAGGTCCTTACGACCTATTCCAAGAAAACACAAACTTGCAAAAAATATATGTACCCGTAGATGCCGCCAAAGCCTATATGGATGCCCCATGGTGGGCACTTCCTGCCAGCAAATATCGCGAGAAGTTAATCATTGGCTCAAACGGCTACTCCACGTATTACTTGGAGAACGAGAACTTTAAAGTTCCCGCGGGCTGCACCGCCTACATCATCACCGACGTTCAGCCGGGTGCAACTGCTGCCGCCCCCTACAAAGCCATGACGCAGAGCATTGCCGCAGGCAGCATCATTCCCAAGCAAACGGGATTTATATTGCAAGGAACGGCAGGCAGCACCGTGGAATACGAAGCCAATGTAACGGGCACCGAGGTGAGCGTGTCGAATAACCTGCTCGTGGGCACAGCCACCGAGGCGAAAGTGGGCGACGACGGCACGAACAAATACTACCTCTTCGGGCACAAAGGCACCAATCAGGGTTTCTATTGGCAGACGGGCACGGGCGGCGAATACGTCAACCTGAAAGCTCATAAGGCGGCGTTGAAAGTAGCGAAATCGCAGGTGGGATATGCCAAATCGTTCGTTATCGATTTTGAAGACACCACGACCGGCATCCGCAACATCGATAACACTACACCGCAGAAAAACGACATCATCTACGACCTGCAAGGCAGACGCGTAACCAATCCCACACGCGGCATCTACATCGTGAATGGGAAAAAGAGGGTGTTTAATTGAGAACCGCTGATTGAGAATTAAGAACATAAACACAGAGTGTGCAATGACAACAAAAAGAACATATATAGCCCCCGAAATTCGGGTAATTCCATTAGGCTTGGGCAACGAAGTGATGCAACACTTTAATGTTACATCCGACACCATTAACGAGGGTGACGCCAAGGGCGGATTTTTTGACGAAGAGGAGGACGATGCCGACGAACAGGGCTTTGTGAACTACTCGCCGTGGGAGGATTGAAAGGCTGTTTGCCAAACGGAGGACGGCTGAAAACGTAGAGAATCAATCATTTTTAATTCATATAATTTCATTAACCCGTTGGAATGAAGCAGAAGAGGAAAGCCCAAAAGGTGGACGGTAGAGTTAAGCTGTTGCAATGAAGATAAATATCGCCCTATAGGCATGTAAAATCAATAAGCAGGAAGAACTTAAATAGAAGTGGGAAATGAGGTATAATACAGGTAGCAGAGGAGAGATAGTAGGAGTCCTGTCCTACTCCTTATATACATCCTCCTCTACCCCTTATATACATCCTCCCCTACTCCTTATATACATACAGAGGCACTCCTTATATAACTCCAAAGCGGAGTGTAAAAGGGATATATTTCTAACTACAAACAACTAATTAAATTAAACAGTTATGGTAAAATTTAAAGTTATCGAGCGACTGATGAAGATTGGTCCGCTCAAGGGTAAAAAAGGCTATGGTGCTGCGCCTAAGGCACAAGAGAAGTTTTCGCAAAGCTGGCTTATACAGCGCATTGTGCGCGAAACGTCGCTAAGCGAGGGCGATGTGCGCAACGTGCTTATAACGCTGCGCAACATTATTATCGAGGTGGTTACGCTGGGCGGCGCGCTCGACCTTGGCGACATCTTCTCGCTGCGCGTCTCTATGCCCTCGACGTTTATCGAGAAAGAGGAAGACGTTACTTCAAAAGTGTTGAAAAAGCCGGGCATTATCGTAACGTGGAAAGACAACATCCGGCAAGCACTCAAAAACATAGAGGTTGAGGTGGATAATCCGAAACGGAAAGGAAAGAAAGAAGGCTAAGCCAAAGCCTTAGAAAGGTGAAAAATTGAAAAGGTGAAAAGGTGAAAAGATGCTAAGCCACACGGGCGGGCATGCTTTTCACCCTTTCAGTTATTTAAAGAGTAGATATACTTAGCTAAGCATTGACCAAATAGCAGGATTGGCTATGATGTTTGCAAGAATATTCGAAGCCACATTCTCGCCAAACGATTTGATTTTATCAATGAGTTTAGGCTTAGCTTTTTCTAAGTCACCCTTAGCTTCTTCTACGACTTGCTTTATTTCCTTTAACTGGCTTACAGAAAGTTGGTCTTCAAGTGCTTTTATGAGTATCTCAATGGATTGTTGTTGAGACTGCTGCTGCGATTGGGTATTAGTGTTGCTTATATTGTTACTTATGTTGATACTCTTTGTTACCTTACTTGTCTTTACCTTCTCTATGGCCTCAGGATATTCTAAGAAAGCTTCAAGAATTGCCAACAACTCCTGTTGTTGCTGAAGGGTCGTCGTCCTCTTACTAGTACTCTTAAATTCTTCTATATCTTTATCGTTTGGGAAATGAGTCCTTAAAAAGCGAGTCGTTCTTGCGACCCATTTAACATATTTCTCTTCATCAAGAGTGTTATAAAACGGAAACATACTGTGACTGTTTCTTAATCGAGTTGTTCTTTTGCTCTGCTCCTCGATAAGAGCTTCTAAAGCTGTTCTAACTTTTCCTTTCATTATGGTTTTAATAGAGAGTTTAGTAAAACAATAATCGCAACAATCCTTTCGGACTGCTGCGATTACTATAATGTTTATTCTTATTTGACTTCCTCAAAGTCGGCGTCTTGGACGGTGTCGTCAGGGTTGGTACCTTGCGATTGATTGTCGGCAGCACCGCCTTGGAAGCCTTGACCGGCGTTGGGATCGGGCTGTGCACCGCCTTGATACATCTGTTGGCTGGCGGCCTGCATCACCGTGTTGAGGTTGTTGATGGCAGCGTCGATGGCGGCAACGTCGGCAGCCTTGTGAGCATCTTTAAGCTGCTGAAGAGCACTTTCGATGCCTGGCTTTTGGTCGGCAGGAATCTTGTCGCCGTTATCTTTCAAGAAGTTCTCGGTGGTGAAAATCATCGAGTCGGCTTGGTTCAGCTTGTCAATCTTTTCACGCTCGGCCTTGTCGGAAGCAGCGTTTTGCTCGGCTTCGGCCTTCATGCGATCGATTTCCTCCTTGCTTAATCCGCTGCTGGCCTCAATGCGAATCTTCTGCTCTTTACCCGTTGCCTTGTCCTTGGCAGAGACGTTGAGAATACCGTTGGCATCGATGTCGAACGTTACTTCAATCTGCGGAACGCCACGGCGAGCCGGTGCGATACCTTCGAGGTTGAACTGCCCGATGCTCTTGTTTTGCGATGCCATGGGGCGCTCGCCCTGCAGCACGTGGATGGTAACGGCCGTTTGATTATCTACCGCGGTAGAGAATGTTTCGCTCTTCTTGGTAGGAATGGTGGTGTTGGCATCAATCAGCTTGGTCATCACGCCGCCCATGGTTTCGATACCGAGCGTCAACGGGGTTACGTCGAGCAACACAATGTCGCCCACACCGCTCTCTTTGTTGAGGATGGCACCTTGGATGGCTGCACCCACGGCTACCACTTCGTCAGGGTTAACACCCTTCGAGGGCTCTTTGCCAAAGTAATTTTTTACCAATGTCTGTACGGCGGGGATACGACTCGAACCACCTACGAGGATTACCTCATCGATGTCGGATGTCTGCAACTTAGCATCGCGCATGGCGTTCTGACAGGGAACGAGACAAGCTTGTATCAAGTCGTGTGCCAACTGCTCGAACTGTGCACGCGTCAAAGTCTTTACCAAGTGTTTGGGAACACCACCTTCTGCCGAGATATAGGGCAGGTTAATTTCGGTAGACGTAGTGCTTGACAACTCGATCTTCGCCTTTTCGGCAGCCTCTTTCAAGCGTTGCATGGCCATGGGGTCCTTTGTCAGGTCAATGCCTTCGTCAGCTTTAAAGCCATCGGCCAGCCATTTGATAATCACTTGGTCGAAATCGTCACCACCAAGGTGGGTGTCGCCGTTGGTAGAAAGCACTTCAAACACGCCGCCGCCGAACTCAAGGATAGAGATATCGAACGTTCCGCCACCAAGGTCGAACACGGCAATCTTCATATCTTTATTACCCTTATCTACACCGTATGCCAAAGCAGCCGCAGTAGGCTCGTTAACGATACGCTGCACGTTGAGACCTGCAATCTGACCGGCTTCTTTAGTTGCCTGTCGTTGCGAGTCGGAGAAGTAAGCCGGAACGGTAATCACAGCGTCGGTTACTTCTTGTCCGAGATAATCCTCGGCAGTTTTCTTCATCTTCTGAAGTATCATCGCTGAGATTTCTTGCGGTGTGTACTTGCGTCCTTCAATGTCAATACGCGGCTGTCCGTTCTCGTCTATCACGGTGTAAGGCATGCTTTCAGCCTCTTTACGGCATTGTTCGTAGGTTTCGCCCATGAAACGTTTAATCGAGTAAACCGTGTTCTTGGGGTTGGTGATGGCCTGACGTTTAGCAGGATCACCCACCTTACGTTCACCGTCTTTCACAAATCCTACCACCGATGGTGTGGTGCGTTTGCCTTCGCTGTTGGCGATTACCACCGGTTCGTTTCCTTCAAATACTGAGACACAACTGTTGGTTGTTCCCAAGTCTATTCCAATAATTTTTCCCATAGTTTATGATGTTTTGTTTGTTATTCGTTTGTTGTATTTATGAACAGCTTTGGCGAATGGTTAGGCCGTGCTGTTCGGCCTAGATAAAAACAAAGCATATGCCAGCGACAAGTGGTGTGACACGATGTCAGGCAGGGGAATTAGGGGAATTAGAGGAATTAATGAGTTCAAGAAGACGTTCAACAGCTTCGGATTCGGGAATATTTCGGACAACGCATTCCTTACGGTGGTAGAGATTGACCTTTCCCGGGCCGGCGCCAACATAACCGAAATCGGCATCGGCCATCTCTCCCGGTCCGTTCACGATGCAACCCATTATACCAATCTTGAGGCCTTTCATGTGCTTAGTGGCTTCCTTTATGCGGGCTATTGTGGTGCGGAGGTCGTAGAGAGTGCGACCGCATCCGGGACAGGAGATATATTCCGTTTTGACCATTCGTAGTCGAGCGGCCTGAAGGATTCCGAACGCAGTTTGTTCGATGTCGGACGGCGGCAGGTCACCTTGATTCATAAGCCAGATTCCATCGGCCAGTCCGTCAAGCATCAACGCGCCCATATCGGCTGCCGTTTCGAGTTGGAATGCGTCTTTCGGAGTTAGTCCGGGCGATGTTTTCTCGGTTAACGAGTGGTTATACATTCCGGCGAAGACGATAGGGTTAGCAAGTTTAGTTTCCATGATTTCGTGGGCTAACGCACGACAATCGCCTGTGGGATTCTGGTGTGTACTGGTGCAAACCACCACAACTTCGGGGTGATATTTGAGACAGGCCAGATATTCGTCTGCCGGAGTGCCGAAGCGCAGTACCAAGAACTTCATCGACGCCTTAACCGCTCCGATGAATGGAATTGCAGAGGCGGGGAAGATGGGATAGACGGCATTTTCTTCGGGCAGATTGCCGGCCGATGCGAGTTCGGCGTAGGCGTCGAAGTCGAGGATGTAGCTCGTATCGGGCTGTAGAACAGTTGGCAGAGAGCTACGGGCGTAGATGTAATCAGCATGCGGTAGCGAGGGGTCAGCTTTGTGCGAGTTTGCGGCGTTTGTTATCACGACGGGTGGATTATCGCCCCCGACATTGCCGACTGGTGTAGTTTTGCGCCGTTCTGGATTGAGATAATTGAATGTTTCGCACTGATGTCCGGGGATGATGATGTGTGCCTGTCTTCGTCGGATGTGCCGAACCAGATGTCGGGCCACGGGAATCTCGCATTCGGGTTCTTCGCTGAGCGACACGCGGATTGTATCGCCTATTCCGTCGGAAAGGAGGGCGCCGATGCCCAGTGCGCTCTTTATTCTTCCATCTTCGCCTTCTCCGGCTTCGGTTACTCCAAGGTGGAGGGGATAGCTCATTCCCGCCTTGTCCATCTCGGCAACAAGCAGGCGAACAGACTGTACCATGACCACCGTGTTCGATGCTTTTATGGAAATAACCACATTTGCGAAGTCGTGCTTCCTGAAAATGCGCAGAAATTCCATGCAACTTTCAACGATGCCCACCGGCGTATCGCCATAACGCGACATAATTCTGTCGGAAAGACTACCATGGTTCACGCCGATGCGCACTGCCGTACCGTTTTGCTTGCAGATGTCGATGAACTGCACGAGTCGAGCTTCGAGTTTCTGGAGTTCGCGAGAATATTCCTCGTCGGTATAGTCGATTTGCTTGAAAGTTCGTCCGGGGTCGACATAATTTCCCGGGTTGATTCTAACTTTTTCGGCATATAGCGCGGCTACGTCGGCCACATTCGCATTGAAATGCACATCGGCGCAGATGGGTGTGGTATAACCGTCGGCACGCAGTTGGGCGATTATGTTTCGCAGGTTTTCGGCCTCGCGCCGTCCTTGGGTTGTTAATCTAACGAGCTCGCCCCCAGCATCTACTATTCGTTCTGTTTGGGCTGTGCTGGCCTCGGTGTCGTCGGTCGATGTGGTTGTCATCGACTGGATGCGTACGGGGTTGTCGCCCCCGATGTCGAGGCATCCCACGTGGACAACGGAGGTTTTGCGGCGCGAAAAATTAAATAAGTCTATCATCATTATGTTGTTTTACTTTTTGTGCGTAGGTAGTTGCGACAATGGGCACAGAAACCAATAGTTTCTAATCGTCCCTACGAAAACCCCAAGGGATTTGGCGGTCCTTTCATCAGGAGAACAGAAACCTATAGGGGTTTTGCTTGTCCTTTTGCCGGGAGAACGAAAATACGATTGTATTCGGGCATTCTCTCACCGGGGACTAAAGGATTCTGAACTTGGCGAATTTCAACAGAAGGGTTTTCCTGCCAACATTCCGAAAATCGATGGTGGCACGGGCATTTTCGCCTATACCTTCGAGAGTTTCGACGATGCCGACGCCGAATCGCTGATGCTCGATTCTCTTCCCGACAGCCAGGCCATCGGTGCGCGGAATATTATTCTTGGATGAAGCTGCTGATTGATACGAAGAGCCGCCATCCGACGAGGATATTCTTCTAAACGAAGAGCTTCTTTCGGCGGCCAAACGGGCGCGAGTGCGTGGCGATAGCGGGTCGATGGGCGTTTCGGATTCGCTGGGGGAGGTTATCTTCGGCCTCGGGTCGGCTTTGAACTGTGAGCCCACGGGGTTGGCGTTCTGCCATCGACCGAAGCTGCGCGATTGGCCGTATCCGCCCCACTCTACTTGATCGGCAAACGAATTTACTTCTACTTCTCCATCAATAAATTCAGGGGCAATATCGCGTAGGAATCTGCTGGGAGTACAAAACTGCGGCTTACCATATTGATAGCGATTCTTCGCATTAGTTAGAAAACAATGGCGCTCGGCCCGGGTGATGGCAACGTAGAGCAAGCGACGCTCCTCTTCGAGCTGGTTCATGGAATGGGTGGCCATGATGCTGGGGAAAAGATTCTCTTCGAGCCCGACAACAAAAACGGTCGGAAATTCTAATCCCTTGGCGGCATGAATAGTCATGAGCGTCACTCGCGGTTCGTTATCATCTTTTTTGTCGAGGTCGGAATATAGCGCCACCTCCTGGAGATAATTCTCGAGATAGATTTGCGACGTCCGGCCCTCTTCTGTTGCCGTTTCAACAAACTCTTGGAGTGCGGCCATGAGAGCCTCGAGATTTTCCTGTCGGGCAATGTCTTCCTGCTCTCTACCTTGCTTTATATCGGCCTCCATTCCCGTGCCGAAAATGATTTTCCGTGCAAGAGTGAATGCGTCCTCCTCGTCCTTACAGGCAATGAACTCGTTTATCATGTCGCGGAAGGCTGTGAGTTTTGCAACGATTGCCCCACTCAGTCCGATGACTTCAGGATGGGCAATTGCATCCCAAAAACTGGTTTGATTCTCCATGGCCATGCTGGCGATTTTTGCGATGGTCGCGGCGCCAATTCCACGAGCAGGATAGTTTATTACTCTCCTGATGGCCTCCTCGTCGTGAGGGTTGATAATGAGTCGGAAGTAGGCAATTGCATCTTTGATTTCTTTACGTTGATAAAACGAAAGGCCGCCGTAGATTCTGTAGGGAATATCTCTACGTCGAAACTCCTCTTCAAACGTTCTACTTTGAGCGTTTGTTCGGTAGAGTATAGCAAAGTCAGCATAGGTTCCACCCTCTGTTTGTCTGATTCGTTCTATTTGGGATGTTACGACGGCCGCTTCTTCTTTATCGCTGTAGCAAGGTTTATAGACAACCCGTTCTCCATCGTCGTTTTCCGAATATACATCCTTCGGAATCTGTCGCCGGTTGTGTTTCATGAGCGAATTGGCGGCCTCGACGATTTTGCGGGTCGAACGATAGTTGCGCTCCAGCTTGAAAAGCTTTGCCTGGGAGTGTTGCTCGCGGAAGGAAAGGATGTTGTCGATATTTGCCCCGCGGAACGAGTAGATGCTTTGATAGTCGTCGCCCACGACGCATATCTTTCCCTGGTGCGATGAAATCTGATTGAGAATGGAAACCTGGGCGAAGTTGGTGTCTTGATATTCGTCGACGAGGATGTATTCAAAAGCCCGAGCATATTTATTTTTCACCTCCTCGTTATCGCGAAACAGCAGGAAAGTATTCAGCAAAAGGTCGTCGAAATCCATCGCATTAGCCTGTCTGCATCGTGCCTGATAGGTTTGAAATATTTGCCACAGCGCACCGATATTACTTTTCAAGTCGCGCTGAATTGCGTCGCGGTCGGCAGCATAAGCCTCGGCAGTTACGAGATTATTCTTCGCCATTGAAATGCGCGAGTAAATGGCGGCCGGCTTGTAAAGCTTATCATCGAGCGCCATTCCCTTTATAATATTCTTCAGCAGCGAGCGCGAATCGGCCTCATCGTATATCGTAAAGTCTCGCCCGAAGCCGATGTGCTCTGCCTCGATTCGCAATATTCTGGCAAACACGGAGTGGAATGTTCCCATGAATAACTGTCGAGCCGACTCATAGTTTATCAAATTAGCCACGCGGTCCTTCATTTCGCGTGCCGCCTTATTCGTAAACGTAAGCGCAAGAATATTCCAGGGTTTCATTCCCTGTTCGAGCAAATAGGCAATCTTATAGGTTAGCACACGGGTTTTTCCGGAACCGGCCCCGGCGATAACCAGCGACGGACCGTCGTTATACATCACCGCCTCGCGCTGCATGTCGTTTAGTTCATTGAGTAGGGATGAGTTGTGTTGTTTTTCCATTGTCTGTGATTTAATGTTCTTTCGGGAAGGCCGAAATGAATGTCATCTGATGTTCAATTTGTCGCAACCGTTTCCGCATATACGGGCCCGGCGATTTCGACGAAAATTTTCTGGGATTAGGGAGCGTGGCCGCAATCAACGCACAATCCGACCGGGTGAGATTCCACGCATCGATTCCGAAGTTGCGTTCGGCACACGCTTGTACGCCATATATTCCGTCGCCCATCTCGATGGAATTCAGGTAAACCTCCATAATCCGCTGCTTGCTCCACAGAATCTCAATCAGGAAAGTGAAATAGGCCTCCAGTCCCTTTCGCACCCACGACCGTCCTTGCCACAAGAACACATTCTTTGCCGTTTGCTGCGAGATGGTTGAACCGCCGCGCAGCTTTTTTCCTTTCTGCATATGCTCCTTCGCGGCGAGTTCGATAGCTTCGTAGTCGAATCCATGATGCGTAAGGAACCGCTGGTCTTCGCTGGCCATCACAGCCACGGGCATCGAGGCCGACATGCGACTCAAAGGAATCCATTCATGATATAGTTTAATTTTCCGCCCGTCTTCAATCTGTTCGAAGCACCTCGCAATCATTAGCGGAGTGAAATACACCGGCAGGAAACGATATGCAACAACTATCAATATGCTCGAAATAAATAATAGAGCCATGGTCCATCGAGCAATCTTCCATATTTTTTTTATAATCATGTCGGCAAAGTTCCCCAAAAACACGTTAATACTAGCATTCGCCCAAAAGAAGTAATCTGCCAAGCCGCCATTTCAACAAATCCGGCAACGGGCGCCGATTATTGTTTTCAGCTTTACTCATTATCATTTTCTTTGATGTTATTATCCTCCGAATCATCATCCGGCAGAACCGGCGAAACCACATCCTCATCCTCTTCAATCGGTTCCACATCTTCGTCGGGTTTTCTCACTCTTCGTTTCTGGGCCATACTTTCATTATAACTGCGTCTGAAATCGGCGATAATCCGGTTGAGAATAACCACCAACTTGATTATTTCCTGCTTGTCGGAATCGTTTTCAGCAAGCATATACGAAGCCGAGATATGTTTAACAACAAGCGAGTAAATACGGTCCATTTTCGGACGAAGTTTATAATTCGCCGTGTACCCCTTTTTAATTTTGATTCGTTCAGAGAGCGTTTCGTCCAGCTCCTTGTTAACCCGCTCGAGCTCCTTAATAGCGCTCGTAAGCGAGAGCTGTTTCACAGCCTCCGCCTTATCATCGAAATCCCGAAGCAGACATTCGATTTTCGCACTTTTCCCGTAGCGCAACATCTGCTGAAGCCCACGATAGGCCCGAACTACGGTGTACAAACTTTCTGCCGCCCTAGCCTTCTCCTCGTCGAACGATTTTCGCTGCACCCGAACCATTTCGAATATATACGTAATCAATTCCGTCAGCCTCTCATTCAACTCTGCAATCTGCTGCGTAAGCTCCCGCAGACTTGTCTTCGAATCGGTTTCATACCCCTGTTCTATAAGCTCCATCCATTCTTTCATGAGCCCCGCACCGATGTGCAATTTCTTCAAATCGACCTCTGTCATCGTCAAATACACCCGTCTGTGGAACGCAAGATGCAGTCCGGAACCAAAATTTGAACAATAACAGCCTCTCACATTGATATGCAACGGCAATTCAGTTATATTTTCCATCTCAATTATATTTTAAATCATTATCTGCATTGTTTTTTCCATCCGCCCCCCTTTTCCTGCCATCATACAGTATTCCAAGAGCCATAAAGACCTTTTACATGCCGTCATACTGTATTACAAGAATCCCAAAGACCTCTTTCCTGCCATCATACAGTATTCCAAGAGTCTGAAAGCTTCCATGCCCGCCAGTCTACGGTAAGCCAAGACTTAAACCGTTTTTTATCTGCCAGCCTACAGTACGCCGAGACTCCGAAAGCCTTTCTGCCTGCCAGCCTACGATAAGCTATGACTTAGAAGACTTTCAAGGTCTTCATTTAGCGTAATTTTGGTTTGCAATTTACTAATTCTTTTTTTAATTAGCTTAACTAGAAAATCAATTTTCTCAATTAGCTAACCATTCTACCTATATAATATCTCATATTATCTCAATATCTTATACATTAACCTAATTAATATTTTAAATTTTAAAACAAGCTAATCAATTACATTAAACAATATATTAAAATTAAAAAACACAATCTCATTTATTTTAAACTAAAATTCACTTAAACAAAACACTACATCATTTAGACTAAACGAAGTTTCATTTATAAAAACTACTTCTTCATTTAATCTAAATAAATTATCATATATACTAAGTAAAATCTCATTTAATCTAAATAAAAAATCAATTGTAGAAATGATATATCCATTTATACTAAACGGACTATCAATTAAACCAATAGTAATTACATTTAGCCTAAATGAATTATGTTTTATATAAATCGAAAACTCATTTAGCTTAAGTGAATTACTTGTTATAGAAATACTAAATTCATTTAGTATAAATGAGTTGCTAGTTTTATTATTTATAATCTCATTTATTCTAAGTAAATTAGCCGTTAATATAATAACAATATTAAATAGCTTAATTGATAAATCAGTGAAGATTTACTCTCCTAGCGTATTTTTTTCTAGCAGCAAAATAATCTATTTAAGTCATGCCATAAAGTTAGACGGCAACATTACCCTCTTCAACACTCCAAGAATAAAGTTAGACAACACCCAAAACTACTTTTATACTACCAGAATAAAGTTAGACAACAGCATCAAGGCCTTCGACACTCCAAGAATAAAGTAAGATGGCACCACAAAGACCTCTATGCTCCCAGAATAAAATAAAAAGGCAACATAAAAGACTTGTACACCCCAAGAACAAAATAAAAAGGCACTCCCTAAACCTTATATTACTCATTTCTCAATATTAACTACCACCCTCTCGCTCAAATAATGCCAATTCGAGCGATAGCTCGCATGTAGGGAACACAGAATCGCCCCTCCCCGAGAGAGGGCGGGACAAAAAAAATGGGAATGTGCGTGAATGAACCCGTCATTCGTTGCACATTCCCCATCAGCTATCATTATGAAAAATCAAATCTTCAGTTTGAAAGAGTTTTCGATGCTCGAGAGTTCTGCATTGAATTTTTTGTCGACCTGCAGACGTTTCTCTATCTGCGAACAACTGTGGATAACGGTACTATGGTCGCGACCACCAACGAGCTTACCAATCCTGCTGGCGGGCATCTTGGTGAATTTGTGCGCCAAATACATGCTCACCTGACGGGCGATTACGATGTCGTGTTTCCGCGAACGGGAATTGATGGCGGTTGCGGTGACGTTGAAAAAGCTGCAAACCTTTTCGAGTATATCGTCGATGGTTAAGGGTCTGTCGTCGATTTTGACGGCTCGTTTGATGACTCTTTGGGCCAGGCGCATGTCGATATTGCTGTTATATACCACGCTGTAGGCCAGAAGTGAATTGATGACGCCCTGCAGGTCGCGCACGCTTCCGTTTGCCGTTTGGGCTATGAAGTGCACAACGTCTTCGGGAATGTGGAGACCGTCGTGTTTTATCTTGCTGTTGAGAATGTCTATGCATAATTGCATGTTAGGCTTCTCGAGTTCGGCAATGAGTCCGCATGCGAATCGTGTGAGTAGCCGCTCGTTCATGCCTTGGAGTTCAACGGGTGGACGGTCGCAGGCGAGGATAATTCTTTTTCCGTTTCGGAATAGGTGATTGAAGATGTGGAAAAATGTATCCTGTGTTTTGGATGCTGTAATCCATTCCTGTATGTCGTCGACGATAAGCACGTCGATTGTTTGATAGAAGTTTATGAAGTCGTTTGTTGTGTTGTGCAGCACGGAGCTGGTGTATTGCACCTGGAAGAGGCGTGCCGAGATGTAGAGTACGCGCTTCTTGGGGAAGAGTTGCTTGGTGCGGAGGCCGATGGCATTGAGGAGATGTGTTTTTCCGCAGCCTGAAGGTCCGTAGATAAACATCGGATTGAACTGCTGTGTATCGGGATGCTCGGCTATTGACAGTCCGATTGAGCGCGGTAGTTTGTTGCTGTCGCCTTCAATGAAGTTTCCGAACGATTTGTGTGGGTCGAGTTGCGGGTCGAGTTCCTTTGGGGTGGCGTCGAGTACGGTTGGGCTCTGATTTGCCCGTTGGGTTGCTTTCTGCGATTCAATATTTTCGGTTGGCTCGGCCTGTATGTCTTGTGTGATGTTGTGTGTTTTGTCGGTAACCACACGATATGTTAGTCGCACTCCCTGTCCGAACACGCGTGTGAGCACTTTGCTTAGCAGGTCAACATAGTTTTCTTCCAGATACTCGTAAACGAATGGGCTGGGCACTTGCACGAGCAGTGTCTTCGATGCCGGTTTATAGGATTCGAAGATGATTGGCTTGAACCATGTTTGGAATTGCTGCTCGGTGACGTTCTCTTTTATGAGTTTGAGACTGTCGTTCCAAAGTGCTTTAGGCTGCGCGTTCATGTTGAGTTATTACAATCTTTTCTTTGTCTCTTTAGTCGATAATTCGACTGAATAAATGTTGGGGGGAATACAGTTGCAAATTTACTAAAAAGCGACCTGGGTTTCGGGCTGGCTAATTGGCGTTACGATTCATTCGAATTGCTAATTCCCTATTAACCCGTCCTTTAGCATTGTGTGTTTGGGGCATACTGATTTTACGTGTTGCATATTTCCAAGGGGTTGGGAATCAACCGGTTTTTTGTATTGTCGGTTGTTGTTGCGAAGGTTATTTTCGGTTATCGAAACTGGGCGAGAAGCATTTGATTCTCAAAGTTGCGAAGGGGGTATAAGGGGTTCATCGGAATGATGATTTATATTTATATCGTTTTTAAATTTTCGATTCTGTCGAGGCAAAATATCACTTCTTCGCGACGAATTTCTACGGTTCCTCATCCGAGTTTATCGAGGCCTTTATTGCAAGCACGCTGCAAGGTCGGGAAGGTGACTTTGCAGCGTGCTTTTGAGGTATTCGTTTCCGGATTATTTATTTGTCTTTCCTACCGAATAGTGAGAAGTGCACGTAGCGTTTCGGGTGAGCCTTGATGTTTATAAGCAGACTGTCGGCGCTACGCATTGTTTTATTGAGATTGTTGTAGAACGTGGGGTCGTTGATGAGCATGCCCAGCGAACCTTCGTTGCTATTGAGTTTTGCGGTGAGGGCATTCACATGTTCGAGAGCGGTATTAACCTTATACATTGTTCCGGCCAGGTCGATGTCGGCCACTTTATTGTCGAGAGTTGTAATCATTCCGTTGGCGCTTTTGATTGTTCCGCGGGCGTCGGTGATTCCTCCGTTTATATTTTTCATTGCTCCACTGGCATTGTCAAGCAGGCGGTCAGCCTTTCCCATCATTCCCGGCACTGTGCCATTGAGTTGTGCCAATAGCATGTTGAGTTCACGAGTGGATGTTGTAAGGTCGGCCGAGATTTTATCGGCGTTATGAACTACATTTCTCAATGCTGGATCGGCCAGCAGCGAGTTTACGCTCATGAGAATGCTGTCGAGTTTGGGCATGAGTTGTTGCACTGATGGGATAAGGTCGCGTACTCCGCCTAGTGTTCCACCGTTCACACCACCTTCAATCACATCTCCGGGTTTCATGTAGTTCGATGAGCGTCCAAGAATAAGATTCATCTTCACGTTTCCCATCAGGTCGCTCAGGATTTCGGCTGTTGTTCCCTCGGGAATTTTCATGCTTTTGTCGATGTTCACGTCGACAGATATTTCTTTTTCGGGATGTTCGTAGTCGTAGTATATTCCTTTCACGGCGCCCACTTTAACACCGTTTGCATAGACGGGTGTGGTTACGCTCAGACCATCCACGCTGTCAAAGTGCATCTTGTAGGATGTAGTGGTAGCGAAGAGGTCGAGACCTTTCAGGAATTGTATTCCGAAGAAAAGGATTACGACGCCGGCAATTGCCACGAGCGCGATTTTAAGTTCCGGGGTGAAGTATTTTTTCTTCATATTCTTATTTCTTTTTATTGTTTCTGAACTCTGCCACAGCCACATTTAGAGCCATTCGTTTACCATTCTTGAAAGCAACAACAAAGGCCTGCGGGAATTCTTTCTGCAAGCTGTTGCGAAGTTTTGTTATTTCGTTATAGTCGGTTGTTTCACCGATGGTGTATTTGAAATAATTGTTTTCCTGGAAGAACGATACGTCCTTGTGTCCTTTGAGCTGTCCGCTTCCGGCCGCTAGCTGGTTTGCTACGGCGCAAATCTGCACTTTGAACACAGGTGCATCTGCGGTTGTTTCTTTCTTTACCGGAGCGGGCTTAGCTACGGATGTCGGTGTTTTTGCGGGAACATTCTCCACTTTGACTGGTGAATGCTGGGAGTCTTTCTTTACCGTGGCAGGAGTTTGAGCCGTAGCGGGAGTCTGAACAGTCTTCGCCGGTGTGGGTTTGGGAGTTGCAGCCTGAACCGGTTCTACTTTCTTTATCGGCTGTGCTTCGGGTTTCGAAGCAGGCTCTGATTTCGGTTTCGGAGCAGGTTTGGAAGCAGGCTTCGGCTTAGATGCAGGCTTCGGAGTTGGTTTCGGTTCAGGCCTCGGAGTAACAACCGGCGGAAGAACCCGGTCGACAGTTATTTTCTTATTTTCGGCCGCCCGATATGGAATGACGATATGGTCGTCATACATATTTTTATACTTCACGAACGCCTCGTAGATTCCTCTAGCCATAAGATCCAATCCCTCCGGCGTATTGAGAAATTGCTCTTCGTCTTCGGTTGAAATGAATCCCAATTCAATCAGGCAACTCGGCATCGATGTTTCGCGCAACACCAGGAATCCGGCCTGATGCACTCCCTTATCCAGCCTGCCTGCCTTGGCACACACTGAACGCTGAATGAGTTTTGCCAGCTCTACACTTTTCTCCATGTTTGCGGTTTGCACGAGTTCGAACATTATATAGCTCTCCGACGATTTCGGGTCGAATCCCTGATAGGTTTGCTGATAGCCTTGCTCCATCGAAATAACCGAGTTCTCGCGCATGGCCACGTCAAGATTATCTTTCGCGCGGTGCATTCCGAGTGTATAAACCTGGAAGCCACGGGCTATCCTACCAGCTGGAAGCGAGTTTGTGTGAATTGAGATAAACAAATCGGCTTTAGCCCGATTGGCTACGTCGGCACGTTCGTGAAGGGGAATGAATACGTCGGTTGTGCGGGTATAAATGACTCTAACATTAGGCAGATTCTTCTCTATGAGCTGCCCAAAGATGAGCGCAACGTTTAGGTTGATATTCTTTTCCTGCGAGAATGCTCCCACAGCGCCCGTATCGTGACCGCCATGACCGGCGTCTATCACAACAGTGAACTGTCCTTTCGCGTCGACAACAGTCGAGAGAATGGGCAGCAAAAAGATGAATAAGAGTAGGATTTTTGCTTTCATACGCGGCAAAGGTAAGCATTTCGCCGAATCTGTCCGACGCCCCGCATATCACTTGCGGCGTGTTCCGAGAGGTATCGACATGCCAACCATAGCATTCAAACAGCGGGTGTTGTTACCGAAGTAGAGATAGTCTGTTGCGATAACAATCGGACCGAGCTGTACGCCCAATCCGAGTCCTGCGCCACGACTCTGAATCATGGAATAAGACAATGAGAAGCTTATCATTGGGGTCAGTTTATAGGCTGTTCCGAGCGTGAGTTCAGCGATGGTGTTAGGCTGTGCGAAACGCGTTGTGGAAAGCAGACCGAGCGTGAGCTTATCGTCGAGCAATTTATATTCGCCGCCAAGAACTAACGACGTGTAGAGCGATGTTGTGCGTGCCTTCTTCTCTTTTCGTTTGATGATGTTGAGCATGGCCACATCGAGTACCTTTCCGTCGGCCAAACGTTCAGAAAATTCTATTGCGTCAGCATAGTCGTGGATATTGAAGCTGTATTCTCTGCTCGCATTGGACGACGCCCTGTGCGAATTATCTTTACTCCAGGAGATGAATCCCAGGTCGAGCACCGCACCCGAGACGGTGAACTGGTTAGTTATCTTATAAGTTTCTCCAAGATCGATACCCATTCCCATGCCTGCGATTCCGAGCGATCCGCTGCGCTTAATTTTATTCACATATCCACGGTTGCTTTCCACGAGTCCAAAACCTTTCATCGAAGCCTCGATGGATGCGTCGGTTTCGATAGATGCAACACCCTGGGCATTTTCGATTTCCTGACGGGTTATTTCGCGCCAGTCTTTATGCGGGTCTATACCGGTGAGTTTCGTTTTGATGCCGAGTTTATCGATGCGCATCCGCACGTTGCCGATACCGAAAAGCATTTTCACCTTTCCGCCCAGTGTTAGTCTATTGTTTATAGGGCGGGCATACCCCACACCGGTTTCCATGTAGGAGTTTATGTCGAGCTTCTCGCCATGGATTTCCGACGAATAATCGAACCAACTCTCGAGGTTCATACCTCTCGTGTCGCGCATGAATTCAAAGATGTTTCTCGGCACCGACACACCCAAATCTACTTTCAAACTCACGTTGGCATTCCAAAATCCTTCGCCGCTGAACCATCCAGCCGAAACGAAATCGGTATTCACGCTAGCATTGAATTTATTATTCATATTGAGTTTTCGGATGAACTTATCGTTCATAAAATAGTCGGCGTCGCTTCTGTTGGCAATGATGTCGCTGATGTCGCCCGTCCCGAAAGTGTTCGATGCCATGGTTGTCGACACGCCCCCAATCACGGGTACATTAATAAAACCTTGATTGGGAATCGCCGCCGGATTAAGTTGCAGTCTTGTCTGGTTGCCGTCGATGAAATAAGTCGACCGAATCTGCTGCGCACTCATTCTAGTGCATGCAAGTATGAGGAGCAACCCGATTACGGCGCTTTTCAAGATTATCATTTGTTTCATACAGTTGTTTGTTATGTTGTTGCATTCAGTTCTCCGCCGTTACCATTTCAACGTGCATCGAACCTTGTTCAGCCGCAAAACTACTCAAGTTTTAGGGTTATATCCCCAACTTGGCGCAACGCTTGATATGCAACCGGGTAAATCGTATTTCATAAAAATCAAACTCAAAACCTGTTTGAGGATTGCGGCAACGACGCAAATGCAATACAAAAGTGTATGGGCTTTGCGGCAACGACGCAAACGCAATACAAAAGTGTTTGGGCTTTGCGGCAACGACGCAAATGCAATACAAAAATGTTTGAGCTTTGCGGCAACGACGCAAACACAATACAAAAGTGTTTGAGCTTTGCAGCAACGACGCAAACGCAATACAAAAATGTATGGGCTTTGCGGCAACGACGCAAACGCAATACAAAAGTGTTTGAGCTTTGCGGCAACTACGCAAACGCAATACAAAAGTGTTTGAGCCTTGCACGCATCGTATAAATACAGTTCAGAAATTGTTTCATAACATCGTGTTTTCTCTACATTTGCAACCGACACTTTTAATCAATCATCTTTTAAACCAGAACAATCATGAAGAAATTGTTTTCTACACTATTAAGCGTGCTACTTGTCGGAACGGCGATAGCACAAAGTCAACCCCAAGTCATTTTCACAGGAACGCCCTATGGAGTAATGGGCATTTCAAGCAACAATCGCTATATCTGCGGCACAAAGAAAGGCGAGATGGCCTATCGGTTCGACATCGAAACCAAAGAACTTATCACCATTCAAGCCGCCAACGGATATTCGGACATGTGCGCTTCAGACATCATGAACGACGGTACACTCATCGGAATCAACGACGAAAAACATCCGTCAATCTACAAAGACGAAGAATGGCAAGAACTGCCCTATCCGGCCGGCGAATGGACAGAAGGATTGGCCAATCAATGCTCGGCCGACGGGAAGTATATCATCGGTCATATTCAAGGCAAAGGCAGCGCTTCGGCACCATACAGAATTATTCCTTCTATGTGGGAGAGGCAGGACGACGGCTCATATAAATATATCGAAATGCCCAATCCGCAAACCGACTTCCTGGGCGGCAAAACGCAGTTCATTTCGCTGCGCACCATTTCGGCCGACGGAAATATCGTAACGGGCGTGATGATGGAGCAGCGAGGATTCTATTCGCAAGCCATCATCTACAGAAAAGGAGCCGACGGGCAATGGACTTATGAGACTCCATTCGTTGAATATTCTTTCAACATGTCGGTTTATGACGAATGGAGAAATAAAGAACCAAAAACTTCCGATTTCATCATGTCCAAACCAGACGAGGCCGACTATAAAGAACAGGTGAACAACTATCTGGTGGCCTTCGCACGATGGCAATATCAGTTCTTCACAGCCTGGAAAAAAGGTCCGGAATTTACATCTGTGCCTCTCATCATGAGCGATAACGGAAAATACCTTGCACCGACAGTCGTTAAGAGCACCTACTCCTACGAGGATGGCGACAATAAAGTTGAAACCACGCATAAAGACATCTATCCATGCCTCTACAACATAGAAACTAAAGAACTCACGATGATTCCTGAAGTAAAGGATTTCGTGACACACAGCGTTTCGAACTATGGCGATATGCTCTATTCCGATAATGAGAACATCTTCCTCCTAATGCACGACACAAAAGAAAAGGTGAATCTCACCCAATGGCTCAACCAGAATTACAATGGATTCGAACTCACAGATTATCTGCCGAGAACGTGAAGTACTTGTACTCACAATGCCTTGGTAGCGACATGAGTCTGATTGTGGGTTCGTATCTTGCAATGAACGAAGATGGTGGCAATGTTAATCAGGAAATTTTCTGCGTGAAAATACCCGTGCTGAATGCAATTATGCAAACGCTGAACACTCCGTCGACCAACGATATTTTCATCAGCGGCGACAAACTAGTACTAAAGAATACCACCGGACAAATGGATGTTTTCGACATGGCTGGACGAAAGGTTCTTTCATCCACAAATAACGTTTCCGAGATGAATGTAAGCTCGCTTCCGAAAGGAGTTTATGTTGTTTCGGCAAGTATTGGCGGCAGTAAGATGAAAGCCAAGGTTTACAAGAAATAGAATCCCCTCCCACTTTTTAAAATCATATTCACAATCAAAAAATAAAGAATAATGAGACGCATACTTTTAGCTATCGCACTTCTTTGTAGCCTAGGAAGCCTTGCACAAACAACTCCAGTGAAGAAAACCGCAATGATAAAAGCTTTGGGCGTGAGCTTTGTCGACATGGGTGAAGGTCAGCAACCAAAGAGAATCGAAGAAAACAAAAATCTGGACAAGTTTTTCTATGACGCAAATGGAAATATGGTTCAGACTAGCAAATACACCTTTATCAAAGGAACGATGGTTTTGAAGAAAGACACCATCTACACCTACGATGCCTCGAATAAACTCGTGTGCGACAGCTCGGACAAGATGAAAACCAACTATTATTACGACTCACAGGGCAAGCTGGAACGGGTTATTTCCTATAGCTATCGCTCGCTGAGTCCACAACGTCGCGACTCGGTTGTGTGCACCTACGACGCAAACAATCGGCTAATCGTCAAGACGCACTACAACGACAAATCATTGAAACGAAGCGAGGAAAAATACATCTACGACGTAGGCGGAAAGCTCTCGAACATCGAAACACACTCGTTCCAAGCATCCGGCAACTCAAAGAAAAGCATGCAAACAAACTATTTCTACAACTCGGCCAATTTGCTGGCAGAGGAGCAGGTCGTGAAATTCTCCGGAACGAAAGAAGACATGCAAAGCCGGAAGCTATACACCTACGATGCTAATGGCCGACTCGAATCCGACACCATATACGCAAAGGTGAAGTCGAACTTCCGACTGACAATGAAACACGTTTATCACTACGACGGTGCCGAACTTATTCCCACCTCGGTTGAAGAGTTCTCATACAATTCGCAAACAGAAAACTTCACAGAAACTGCCAAGATGGAGTACGTCAACGGCATTCACTCTGCTGACAGAGTACCACTGAACGTAAAAGTTTCCAAAGGAGACAAAATCACCGACGTGAAGATAGCTCTCAATCAACCCACCGATGCGCAGGGTTTGATGGGATACAATGTCATAGCAGACTACATCGTTCTGGATACCATTTTCAAAGGCAATGAATTTACGATACCCGGTCAGACCCGCGGCAAACACTGCTATCGCGTTGTGCCCGTATATGCCGACAACATAACAGCCAATTGCTCTGAACTCATTTCACACGAAATAAACATAACCCTCTCGGCCCCGAAGAATCCTGTTCTGGTTTCAAAGGAATACTACACTCGGTGGGTTGTGAAGTTCAAATGGGATGCGCCCGACAGTCAGGGAGCAACACTCAAAGGTTATCGTTGGAAAGCTCAAAATGGAACTAACATGAGCACCGGCAATACAAACGACCCCGAACAACTATTCGGAACGTTCGATTATTACGGTAAGGAAGTTGCCGAGGTGTCGTTATATGCCATATATGAAGAAGGCGAATCCGACCCAGTGATTTTCTCTCTGGACCTTTCAGATACGAAAGACCAAATAACCGAACACTGGCAGAACCAAGGATTCACCACGAAAAATGCCAACGGAACTACAACCCAGATAGGACGCTACTACTACAACAGCAGTTCTATCGGTGAAGAACTCGATTTCCAGGTGAATTGTCTACCCGACGGCACGCCGACCGAAAGAAGAAAATGCACCACGAAGTTATATTCAACCAAACTCCTCACTGACATAACCGAGGCCTACGATGCCGAATCTCTCGGCTGGAAAAACCACATCAAGATTGTATATGGCTACACTCCGGCGGGCACTCTCGAGAGTAAAACAACTTATCGCTTCGATACCGACGCCAAAGAATTCAGGAAAAAAGAGGCTGAATGGTATCACTTCGACTACTCTGTTTCGTACAGCACGCCGGCCCAAACCACGCGCTATGAGTTCAACTCGGAGGACGATTCCACACTCGTGGCCTTCATCAAAACGTCGCTTACCGACAAGGTTGCAGGCGTCTACACGCAAACCGACAAAATCTTCAACTCCGACGGCCCCCTGGCCGGATTGCTCGGACAAGTTGAAACTGTCTATGCCGACAAAAACAAGATGATCTCGCGCACCGTTTCAAACATCATAAACGGCAACCTCACGCTCGACACTCGCACCAGCAGAGAATACTCCAAAGAAACAAACCTCTGCACGCGTGAAGTCGAAGAAAAATATGAAGGGGGAACATGGAAACTCACGAGCGAAAAACTGTTCATCCCATCGAAGGAATACCACTTCACCCGCACGCCCAAATCGCTCCACTTCTCAGACAACACCCTCACATGGGCCGAGCCCGAACGTACCAAAGACCTCACCGGATACAAGATTCTCATCAACGGAGTAGAAAAAGCCACCGTTACCGAGCGTTCTTACAAGCCAACCGGTCTCAAGAACGGCAAATATATCTTCATCGTCATGCCCCTCTACAACGGTAGCGACGGCAGCCTGTCGAAAGCACTCAACGTGAAGATAAACAACCCGGCCGACGGAATATCGGCCGTTTCATCGGGTAACATCCAGATTTCCGACGACCGCGCAACAGTCTCAAGCGCCGTCCGCATTGAAGCCTATGATACAAACGGTCGTAAGCTAGCCTCATCGGTCGGCAGCACCATCGCCCTGCCCCGGCAATCGAAAGGCCTGCTACTGCTTAAGGCCGTTTATTCCGACGGCAGCAGACGCACCTTTAAACTGGCTCGATAAGTTTTCCTTTCATATATTTTTTTCGCCCGGCAGTTTCGATTGTCGGGCGTTTTTTTATCTACCGGCAATCCGAATCCAGATGTAAACTCCAGAAATAAAAAACAATGCCAATTCTGACTGGCAACCCCATATAGAGATGCGAGTTCGGTTTAATAGAGAGTCCCGCTCAGACGAAACGACCGTATGTAGGGACAGGCTCCGCGTCTGTCAGCAACCGGACGACAGGACGAAATATGTTATACGGTCGGTAGAGCGAATTGGCATCCGTTGTTTGGCACTCTGTGATGAAAAAACAAAAATGATTTCTGGCCGCAGACACTCTGTGATGGAAAAACAAAAATGATTTTCAGTCGCAGACACTCTGTGAT